>CACZNP010000177.1 GCA_902782545.1 uncultured Bacteroidales bacterium | reverse complement strand
TCGAGGATGTAGAGTACATTGACCAATTGTGAACCGATTTGAGTGGCCAGACGTATGCGCTGGCTCTCGCCACCCGAGAGTGTTGCCGAATTGCGGTTGAGCGACACATAATCAAGCCCCACATCAAGCAAGAAGCCGAGCCGGCCATTGATCTCCTTGACAATCTCGGCAGCAATGGTCCATTGTTGGGGCGTCATTCGCTGCTGGAGTTTGCTCATCCAGTCGCTCAACTCGGCGATATCCATCTGCGCCAGTTCAGCAATATTCTTGTCGGCAATCCTGAAGTGGAGAGCCTCGCGATTGAGGCGTTGCCCGTGGCACTCAGGGCATGTGCACCGTGAGAAAAACTGCCCGGCCCATTTCTGTGCCTGCGAGGACGCCTCATCGTCCTGCTGCATCTCGATATACTTGACCAAACCGTCGAACGACAAGAAATAGTTGCTGGTGCTCAAGGTCTCAGTGCGTACGTTGAGGCGCTCTTCGGTGCCATTCATGATGTCGTCGAGAGCCTCCTCGGGCAGTTCGGCCAGTGGAGTGTCAAGCGTACAATCGTATTTCTCGCAGATGGCTGCAATTTGCCAAAAGATGAGCGAGTTTTTATATTTTCCCAATGGCAGGATGCCACCATTTCGGATCGACACCGACATATCGGGCATGATTTTATCTCGGTCAATCAAGTTCACATAGCCCAATCCTTTGCACTTGGGGCAAGCACCCAGGGGGGAATTGAAGGAGAAATTGTGGGGTGCTGGCTCCATGTACGAGAGACCCGTTTTAGGGTCCATGAGCGACTTGCTGTAGTATCCCACTTCGTCGTTATCGGCATCAAGCACCATCAACTGGTCACCGCCTTGTTTGAATGCCAATTGCACTGTATTGTCGAGACGTTGAAAGTCCTTGGCGCTCACCTTGAGGCGGTCAATTACCAGTTCCACACTGTGGTTGCGGTAACGGTCCAGTTTCATTCCAAAGCCGATTTCACGCAGTTCTCCATCGACACGCACACGCAAATAGCCCTTTTTTCGCAGTTGCTCAAAGAGGTCTTTGTAATGTCCCTTGCGATTCTTGACCAAAGGTGCAAGAATGTAGATTCGATGTCCACCGTACCTCTCCACAATGAGATGGATGATTTTCTCAACCGTGTATTTGACCATACGCTCACCCGACAGATAACTGTAGGCTTCGGCTGCCCGGGCATAGAGCAATCGCAGGTAATCGTAGACCTCGGTAATGGTACCGACAGTGCTTCGCGGGTTCTTGTTTACCGTTTTTTGCCCTATGCTGATCACGGGATTCAGTCCCGTGATTTTGTCCACATCGGGGCGTTCAAGCACCCCCAGCATGCCACGCGCATAGGATGAGAACGTCTCCAGATAGCGGCGTTGTCCTTCGGCAAAAATGGTGTCGAACGCCAGCGAGGACTTGCCGCTGCCGCTCAATCCCGTGAACACGGTGAGACTGTGGTGCGGTATCTCAATGTCGATATTCTTGAGATTGTGCACCCGTGCTCCCAGCACATTCACGCTGTCCACATCATTGCCATTCAGTTTCATGCTCAGTCAATGACCCATTTGGCATTGTACACAGTAAACTTTCGCTTGCTACGATACAAGTCGTCGCCGACAGGAATGCGCACCTTGTAGGTCTTGCCACTCTTATTGGTGAGTTTGCTGGCCCTTATCCAGGGATTTGCCTCACGCAACTGCGCATAAGTGATGTTATGTGCCTTGGCCCAGTCAACCCAACTGTCCACACTCGCAGTAACATTCTCGGTGGTGTACCCAACAGGTTGATAGAGGTGCTTGCGCTTGATACGGTAGCCATACTTCTGCGGTTCTTCCATAAAGAGTTTGAAGGCGATGATGCGGAACACATAACGCGATGTTTCCTGATTCAGGTACAGGTCGAACGAAGTTTTCTGGCCCTGCTTGCCCAACTCGCTGGTGATGCGTCCCATCCCTGCGTTGTAACTCGCAGCCACGGTGGCCCAGTTGCCATAACGGGCATAGGCAGCCTTGAGGTATTTACAGGCAGCCACCGTCGACCGCTCGGGGTCGTATCGCTCATCAACCTCATCGTCCACTTGCAACCCATATTGTCGTCCGGTTGCTGCAAGCAGTTGCCATGTGCCGGCTGCCGCCGCAGGTGAGTAAGCCAAGGGGTCCATGGTGCTCTCGGTGCATGCCAGATACAAGAAATCCTGGGGTATGTTCTGCTCGCGCAGAATCTTGGACAAAGCCGGGAAATATCGATTGGCGCGCTTGATGCAAAGCAAGGTGCTCGTGTGGGCATAGATGATGGACGTGAGTTCCCGGTCGAGCCGGTCGGCCATATCCAGACGGTCAAAACTCACCTTCTCGCCAGCAAAAGTCACGCTTGTGGGAATGTCGGGATTGAGAGTGGTCACAAATTCGGATTTCACTTCTTGTGCCTTTGCGCGTTCAAGTTGATATTGGGGCTTGAGTTGCGCTGTGGCATTCAGAACCGAAAGGAGCGAAACAACTCCCAAAATGTATCTTTTCATAAGTTGTATGTCTTATTATAATGTAGTTTATTCCTTATTTATGACGGTCAATCGTCGATTTCCCCCTTGTTTTCTCCGCCATCTTCGTTGCCGCCATCGTTGCCACCGCCATCAAAGCCTGAAGTGTGCGGATTGGATTTGTAGCGGATGATGTTGATGTCGCCACTCAAATTATAGGGTTTTCCGTCGCTTCCACGGGCCTTTATCACATAATAGTAAACACCAGCCGATACCAGTTTGCCCTTGTATCTGCCGTCCCAACCTTGCGACGGATGCGTCAGGTGTGCCACCTGCTGTCCCCACCGGTTGAAAATCCAGCATTCAAAGTCGACAATCGACTTGTACGAGACCATCCACACGTCGTTCGTGTCTTTGGTCGAACCGGGAGAAAACACATTGGGACAATACAACTCACTCACACCCACATTCACAGTGTACACGTCGCTATAGGCTTCGCATGTGCCATCGTCATTTGAGCCGACAAACCGCCAGTAAGTCAACCCGCTTTCCTCAAACACCTCGTCCACTTCATCCTGGTTTAACCGCAGTTCAATGTCGCTGAACTCGCTGTCACGGGACATCTGCCATTCCTTGTGGACCACAGCATCGGTGGGTTTACCTGTGAAAACGATGTGAACCGGAGCCGATCCACCGAGCGTATTACCGCCCTCGCTCTTCTTCTCGTTTTGGTGATCCCGCTCTTCCTGCACGACAACCGCACGCACATCCACAGCCTTGGTATAATAGGTGTCGCTTGTTTTCGAAATCGACTCACCCCAGAAATCCAGAAAACGGTCACCTCTCAGGGTGAACGTGGTGTCATGGTAAGGTGCGGGCACAGCAATCGTTGATTTGAACGTCTCTTGGACCTCTTCCTCAGTCACCTCTTGCCACTCTTGGTCTTCATCGCTCCATTCCAGAGTTTTGTATTCCAAGACCATCTGACGGTTGAGTTCGCGGCGCACACCAAGGATGGTATAGTACACCAAGTCGTTGCCACTGCCGTCCACCGACAACGTGACCGTGCCACAGTCACCGTCCTCGTTCTGTGCCGACAGACCATTGAGTTGAAGGTATCCTTTGCTGTAATCGGTGACCCACACATAAGTGGGGTCGGTTCCCTCATAAATGATGTAACCATGGTCGGGAATCACTTGCTGCAAGGTGGTTACACGGCCCGCATGGGTCACATTGGTGATTTCCTCAGCAGCGCCCCCACCCTGTTCGCCGTATCCCATCCAGGTGACCGTGCGGTCGGTCGATGCCGTGTAGGTCATCGACACTCCCTCGCTGTTATATAGCACATAGATGTGATTCAGTCCCGTGTTGGTTGGTGGTATCTCGTCAAAAACCGGCTTATTGTTTCCCACGAAGCCCACTTGTGCCATTGCGCTTGCAGTCACAAGCATCGCCATCACGGCAAGTATGATTGTTTTCTGTTTCATAATACTCAGTAATCTGATATTTATAACGCAATATACGCACTAAAATTGTACGTTCATGGCTTGTTCATCAGTATCTCCACCAGTTGCTTGTGGCGGGTGTTCACCACGTCGAGGATAAGGCCGCACGCAAACAGCAGCAGGGCAAACAAAATGACAAATCCGCATGCAATGAGCGTGGGGAAACGAGGCACCAGGCCCGTGGCAAAATACTCGGCAAAAATGGGTACCAGACCAACCAATCCCACTAGCAACAGCAACAAAGAAAGAACCGAGAAAAACATCAGTGGTTTGTAGTTGACAAACAGCGAGAACACTGTCTTCACCACACGCATCCCGTCGCTGTAGGTGTTGAGTTTCGACGTGCTGCCCTCGGGACGGTTATTGTAGCCCACAGGAATCGATTCAATCACAAAATTGTTGTCGAGCGCATAGATTGTCATCTCGGTTTCAATCTCAAAACCTCGCGAAAGGACCGGGAAATTCTTCACAAAAAGCGGTGAGAAAGCCCGGTAACCCGACATGATGTCGGGCACCGAATTTTTGAACAACTTGTTGATGAGAAATCTCACAAACAGATTTCCTGTGTTGTGGTAACGGCGATTGTTCACTTTGAGATAGGTCGACGACAAACGGTCACCCACCACCATATCAACATCGTGGGCAATCACACGCTCCACCATGTGCTGCATCCCGTCGACCGAGTAAGTGTCGTCACCGTCAATCAACACATAACAGTCGGCATCAATTTGCCGGAACATGGAGCGCAACACATTTCCTTTCCCCTGTCGGGGTTCACGCACCACCACGGCACCGGCTTCCTGTGCCAACTTGGCGGTGTTGTCGGTCGAGTTGTTGTCGTACACATAGATTGTGGCCTCAGGCAACACTCCGCGCACATCGGCCACCACCTTGCCCACGGTCAACTCTTCGTTATAACAAGGAATGAGAACAGCCACACTTGGGGCTGCATTATGAACGGAAGCGGACATATCGTTTCAGTTTGTCAAAATCAATAATCTTGAAATAAAAACACAATGTGGCAAACCAACTCACCAGGTACATGCGCGAAGAAATGTTCACATGGGTGTAGCAGTGGTGCGTGGTGGCCAGCATCCAAGCAAGCACTATCCCCGACAGAGCCAGCAGCCACACATTGTCGCGCAATGCTTGGCGGCCTCTACCGGCCCACACGGCAAGCAATGTCAGCATTCCCAGGATGGCAAATTTCAACACATTGCCGGCCGAGGGATAGAACCATCCCTTGACCATCGACAGCCACATGCCGGCCATCGTGTCGGTACTGGTGCCCACTGAGTGGATTTCCACCGAGTCGGTCACCTCGGCAAGCGCATTGTAGCCCACCAATAAATAGGCGACCGCCCACTTCGAAGCCCACAACAGCGCAAACCCCGCTGCCCATGCAACACACGGCACCGCCAGCGTGCGCCAAGTGACTGGTTCGCGTTTCCACAACAGCAACACCGTCAGCGGTACGCCCAGTGTGATGATAGGCGAAGTGAAAAAGTCGAAGAACACTGTTATCGCGCCCACGGCAAAGAAACTCATAGCCATTTTGAGGCGCGTTTCGCTGAGTGATGGCCATGCGAGCAAAGCAATCATGCTCACCAGCATCACATAGTAGCAATTGGAGTACTGCAACGACCACGGCAACACAAACGAGTGCACCAATGCGAGAGATACCATCAGGCACACCGCGTAGCCTGCCGGTAACCGCTGCCACATCAACGCCAGCACAACCGCCAGCAACAACGCCAACAGCACTCCGTTCAGCCACCGTATTTGAGCATAGTCCATCACGGTGAGCAGGGGGCGCAATGTGACTTGATAGCCGTGCCAATACTTCCCGTACTCAAACAATGAATCCTGCAAATTGCCTTCCACCAACTCATGCATACATGCAATCATGTCGGCATTGCCGCGGTAACGGTAGTTGCGCAACGCCGCATCCACAGGATGGTTACTATCGGCACAAAAAGCCACATTAAGCATGTAGCAATCGGTGAAGTTGTCGAGCCGAGCACGGCCGTCGACCGAGGTCACCCATGGATAGGCTCCCTCGCTGTCAAAAACAGGTAATGAATGCTCGATTTGCGCTGCTATGGCATTGTGAGGGATCATGTGAACGGCCACAACAAGCACAGTGAACACCATCACAAGTGCCACATACAACGTGAGCATCGAAAAGATTGACTTTTTCATAATCTGCAAAAATAGTAAAAATTCGGGAGTTTTTTTATATCTTTGCAACAGAACATTAAATTTTCGCCATCATGAAAACAGGAGACAAAATACCCGAAGTGCTGGGTGTGGACGCCGACGGACGTGAGTGGAAAGCCAGTGACTTTGCCGGCAAGAAGTTGGTCATCTATTTTTACCCCAAGGACAACACCCCAGGATGTACGGCCGAGGCCTGCTCGCTGGCCGAAGGCTATGGAGCACTCAAGCGTGCCGGTTTTGCGTTGCTGGGTGTGAGCAAGGACAATGCGGCATCGCACCGCAAGTTCGCCGAGAAATTCTCATTGCCATTCCCTCTGATTGCCGATGTGGACACCCGCCTGAATCAGGCATTCGGTGTGTGGAGAGAAAAGAAAATGGCTGGCCGCACCTATATGGGCACTGTGCGCACCACATTCATTGTTGATGAAAACGGAATCGTGATTCACATCATCGACAAAGTGAACACCAAGGACAGTGCCAACCAAATCCTGGCTCTCGGCCTATGAAACGAAGCGTTTTCTTGATGGTGGCCACCCTGACAGCGGTGGCCGCCCAGGCTCTCGCCCTGGAGGATTTTGTGCTCAGCCAATCGCGGCCGGCTACGATAGGCGAAGTGTGCCCTGCGGCCGATGCTCGCTATTATTATCAGATGGAGAACAACGTCGTGAGCCGCGTGAACTACAAAAACGGTCACTCACAGACCGTCTTTGACGTGGCATCAATCACCGACACCATCAGTTGGGACGGGTACAAAATGAGCAACGACGAAAGCACCATCCTGCTGTGGACAAACTCTGAACCCATCTACCGGCATTCGTTCCGTGCCCAGTATTTTACCTACGACATCAACCGGCACGCACTCAAACCCGTGGCGGCAGGACAACTCATCGAGATTGCCACTTTGTCGCCCAGCGGCGGGCAAGTGGCTTTTGTGAAAGACAACAACGTGTACCTGCACAGCGTGGACGGTGGGGCCACCCTGCAAGTGACCACCGACGGCGAGAAAAACCATATCATCAACGGCGTCCCCGACTGGGTGTACCAAGAGGAATTCGGAATGCTCAACAGTATCTGTTGGAGCCGAGATGAGAGCGAGTTCTCGTTTTTGCGCTGGGACGAGAGTGAGGTCCCCATGTACTCGATGACAATTTATGAAGGAGACTGCCACCCAAACAGCGACTACTCGCTCTATCCTGGCACTTATGACTACAAATATCCCGTTGCCGGAGAAAAAAACTCCATCGTGACAGCCCTCACTTATCGCATCGTTCCTGGCACACTCACCACCGTGGCGCAAGGAGCCGAATACTATCCACAATTGGGCTACATGGGCAACTCTCTCATGGTCACCACACTGAACCGCAACCAAAACGACATGAGCATTGTCCGTACCAGTGACAACAAGGTCCTCTACCACGAAACCAGCGACGCCTGGATCGAGGAAAGCACAGCCACGGGCACACGTTATTTCGATGACTTCTTTGTGCTGATGAGCCAGCGTTCGGAACACATGCAACTCTATCGTGTGGACAGCGACGGGTCGCCTCACCAACTGACCTTCGATTTTGAAAACGTCACGGCTTTTTACGGATGTGACAAGAAAGGGAACTATTACTACCAGTCGACTGCCGGACCGCTCAATCGCGTGGTCAAGTACGTGGACAACAATGGCAACGCCGTGTCGCTCACTCCCGCACAGGGTACCTATGCCGCCCAGTTCAACGCCGACTGCACCTACTGGGTGCAATCGTTCAGCGATGCCACCACACCACCCCAGTACCGCCTGATGACTACCAACGGCAAGCGGGTTCGCGACTTGGAACTCAATGCCACCTACGCCGCCACCTACACGGCCCGGGAAGTGCCCAAACGGGAATTCTTCACTCTGAAAAGTGATGGCCACACCCTGAACGGCTATCTCATCAAGCCCGTGGATTTTGATCCCAACCAGAATTACCCCGTTATCATGTCGCAATACAGCGGCCCGGGTTCACAAAGCGTGCTCAACAAATGGAAACTCGACTGGGAAGAATACTTCGCGACACAGGGCTACATCATCGCTTGTGTGGACGGCCGTGGAACCGGTGGACGCAACAAGGACTTCAAAACCATCGTTTATCAAAATTTGGGATACTACGAGACCATCGACCAACTGGCCGCCGCAAAATACATGGCGTCATTGCCCTATGTTGACAAGAACAACATCGGCATCTGGGGGTGGAGTTACGGTGGCTACGAGGTGCTCATGGCTATGTCGCACCCCAAGAGCCACTACAAGGCCGGTGTGGCCATCGCACCGGTCACCTCATGGCGATTTTACGACTCAATTTACACAGAGCGGTTCATGCGCACCCCACAAGAAAACGAAGAGGGTTACCGCAACAGCGCCCCCTTGAATAAGGTGAACGACATCACCGGCGAATTGCTACTGATGTTTGGCAGTGCCGATGACAACGTACACATCATCAACTCCATGCAGTACTTGGCACGGATGCATGGTGCCGGGCGCATGCCCGACCTCATGGTCTACCCCAACATGAACCACTCCATCAATGGTTGTGACATCCGATACCCACTCTATCAGCGCGTGCTCAACCACTTTGACCGACATCTGAAATGCTCTATGTGATCACAGGCCCAACGGCATCGGGCAAAACGGCACGTGCAGTGCATCTTGCCAAGACCATAGGCGCTGAAATCATCAGCGCCGACTCACGTCAACTCTATCGCGGCATGGACCTGGGAACAGGCAAAGACCTTGAGGAATATGGCGATGTGCCCTATCACCTCATCGACATCTGCGAAGCGGGCTACAAATACAACCTGTTTGAGTATCTACGCGACTATCAGGACGTTTTTGAAGAGATTGACCGACGGGGCAAGCCCGTTGTGTTGTGCGGTGGCACAGGACTCTATGTGGAAAGCGTGCTCAAGGGCATCCAACTGCCTCCTGTGCCACGCAACGAGGAGTTGCGGGCCCAACTGTCGGGCAAAACGCTTGATGAATTGGCGCACATCCTGAGCCATTACAAGACACTGCGCAACAACAGCGATATCGACACCAAACAACGTGCCCTTCGCGCCCTTGAAATCGCCGTTTACTACCACGAGCGGCCACACCTCAAGGCTCTCACGGAGCCGCACCCCTTGAGTGGCTATGTGCTGGTGGGCGTGGACATTGACCGAGACACCCGCCGCGAGCGCATCACCCAAAGGCTCAAAGCACGGCTCGACGCCGGTATGGTCGACGAGGTGCGCCGCCTCATTGACGCAGGCGTTCCCGCCGACGATTTGATCTATTACGGATTGGAATACAAATACATCACTCAGCACGTCATCGGGCAGTTGACACGCGATGAAATGTTCACACAACTCGAAATTGCCATCCATCAGTTTGCCAAGCGGCAGATGACGTGGTTCAGAGGCATGGAGCGTCGCGGCTTCCACATCCACTGGCTTCCGTGGGACATGCCTGCCGATGAATTCACCCAGGCTGTCTTGGCGCTACCCCCTGCGGGCCAATAAACACCCTCGGGCTATTGCCTAATAGGACAGGAGTCATTTCCCTGCCACAAAGCGGAAATAAGGCAAGATTGACGCATCACCACGAGCCATAGGCTTTGCGGTCGGCATCGATGCGCAACAGAATAAACAACAGGAAAGTGAATCCCCATAGCGAAGACCCCCCGTAACTGAAGAATGGCAGCGGGATGCCTATCACCGGGCAAAGACCGATGACCATGCCGATGTTGATGGACAGGTGGAAAATGAGATAAGATGCCACACAATAAGCGTAAACACGACCGAATGCTGTGTGTTGACGCTCGGCAATGCTGATAATTCGAAGGATGAGCAGCAAGAACACAAACAATACGGCAGTGGAGCCCACAAAACCTTGTTCCTCGCCAATGGTGCAGTAGATGAAGTCGGTGTGCTGCTCGGGAACATATTTGAGTTTGGTTTGCGTTCCGTTAAGAAATCCCTTGCCAAGCACCCCACCCGACCCGATGGCGATTTTGCTCTGGTTCACATTGTAGCCTGCTCCCCGCAGATCCTCCTCAATGCCCAGGGTCACCTTGATGCGCATCTGCTGATGAGGCTCCAAAATGTTGTTGAATGCAAAGTCCACCATGAACATAAAGACGAGTGATGCCACCGCCCACAAGATGGTGGTGAGCACCTTTTTCATGTCATCGTGGAGCATGCCGTAGAGCAAATAGAGAAGTGAGACGCCTATCACCGTGAAGAAATAGACATAGCCATTGACATGAACACCAAGCAATGACAATCCCCACACCAACAACGCAGAGCCCACATAGCCCAGCAGCACACGCCCTCCCAAGATGAGCGAGCGACAGTAGATGAGCAACATCGCCACAATCACCACCATCACCAAAATGAATGCGATGAACAAGCCCAACGGAATGCCCATGATAGTGACAGCGGCAAACTTGAGCACCACCACGAAATAGACAACTGCGCACAGGGCAGCGAACAGCACAAAGCCACTCAATCCCTCACGGTAAAGCACAAAAACAAGCGACGTATAGACCAGTGCAGAACCTGTTTCACGCTCCATGATGATGCATAAAATGGGCAACACGATGATTGTCACCGCGATGGCGATGTTGCGCCACCCCTTGAGCGAATAACCGTAGGTACTGAACAACTTGGCCAAAGCCAGCGCAGTGGCAAACTTGGTAAACTCGGCAGGCTGTAAACTCACTGGGCCAAAGACCAGCCACGAGCGTGATCCCTTGATGTCGGGTGCGATGAAAATGGTGACAATGAGCAACACAATCATGAACCCATAGATGGGATAGGCGTAGGCCTCGTAGATGCGCCTGTCGATGAGCAGCAACACCAATCCCAAAATGAATGACAATCCCGCCCACATGAACTGCTTGCCAGAGAACTCATCGAGCGAGAACATCGAGGCCTTGTCGTAGTCGTAGGTGGCTGCATATATGCTGATGGCTCCCCACACAATAAGGATGAGGTAAAGCACCATTGTGAACCAATCGATGGATCTCAACAGGTTGCCGCTATTGTCATTTTCATTCCTTAGTTCCATCTTGATTGGGTTTAGGGTTGTCGACCGTTGTCGGCTGATTGCCAGCCGACGGTTTGGACTCCTTTGCGGGTTCTTTCTTGGCAGGGCCATAAGCCTTCGAGTTGGCAAACGCTACCGTGTGGCTGGCGCCCATGTGTGCCGCCACTGCCATACGACCCGGCGAGAGTGTTCGCCGCAAGTATTTCTCAATCATCAGGCTGCCAATGGGCACGCCGTAGGTGGCACCCCAACCGCCGTTCTCCACATAGACGCATACTGCAATCTTGGGGTCGTTCATCGGAGCAAATCCCATGAACACCGAGTGGTCACGTCCGTGCGGGTTTTGTGCGGTTCCCGTCTTGCCGCACACCTCAATGCCAGGCAGGTTGGCCGCACGACACGTACCCCCCAGAACCGCCATGCGCATTCCCTCGACAATGGGGTCGTAATTAGCACGGTCAATCTTCGTGTCATGGCGCTCGATGGACTTCTTGAGAACACCCACGCCCTTGATTTCTTTGACAACATGAGGAGTAATATAGTGTCCACGATTGGCGATTGTGGCACCCAAATTGGCAATCTGCAATGGTGTGGCCAGAATCTCGCCCTGTCCGATGGCATCGCTGATGATGGACTGTCCCACCCACTTGTCCTTGCCGTAGATTTTGTCGTAGAACGCGGTGTTGGGGATAAACCCACGGCTCTCGCCGGGCATATCCACATCGAGTTTGTAGCCATATCCCATCGAGACCATGTATTGCTTCCAAACCTCAAACGCGTTGCCCACCGAACCATACTTGGCCCGCTTGTCGAGCATATACTTGAAACCCCAGCAGAAGTAGGCATTGCAGGATGTCTGGATAGCGGGTTTCAGGGGAATGGGCGAGAAATGGCCGTGGCACCCCACACGCAGGCCGGCATTGATGTAACCGCGATGACATGGATAGGCGGTACTCAAGTTCACAATACCCTCTTGCAAGAAGATAAGGCCCTGTGTGGGTTTGAAGGTGGAACCGGGAGGATAGGCTCCCATGATGGAACGGTCGTAGAGTGGCTTGAATCGGTTGTTCATCAAATCACGGTAGTTTTTACCGCGCTCATTGCCTATGAGCAGTGCCGGGTCGAAGGTGGGACTCGACACGAGAGCAAGAATCTCGCCCGTTGCCGGCTCAATGGCCACAATGGCACCGCACTTGCCGTTCATCATCATTTCTCCAAACTCTTGGAGTTCAATGTCGATGCTCAACTTCAAGTCGTTTCCGGCAATGGGTGCCACATCGTCGCGGCCTTCGTTGTAACGGCCTTTGATTTTACCCACAGCGTCGCGGATAAGAATCTCCATGCCTTTGCGACCACGCAGATATTTCTCATAACTCTTCTCGATGCCCAAGTCGCCGATGTAATCTCCGGGGCGGTAGTAGTCATCGCGCTCAATGTCCTTGGTGTTCACCTCGCGGATGTCGCCCAGCACATTGCCTGCCACGTGGGTGTTGTACTGCCGGAGGATTCGCTGCACAATGAAGAAACCGGGATAGCGGTACAATTTCTCCTGCAAGCGGCCATAATCCTGCGCCGAAAGGTGGTTGACAAAGATTTGCTGTGAATAGGCCGAGTAGTTGCGGCCCTTTTTCATGTCGGCCCAACGGCGGTCAAACTCTTCTCGCGTGATTTGCAACGTGTTGCAAAAATCTACCGTGTCAAAGGGTTGCACATCCTTGGGAATGAGCATCAGGTCGTAGGCCGGCTGGTTGTAGACGATGAGCGAGTCGTTGCGGTCATAGATGAGCCCGCGCGAAGGATAAATCACCTTTTGCAGGAAGGCGTTTGAATCGGCATTGGCCTTGTAGGTGCTGTCCATGACCTGCAACTGGAATAGCCGGGCCACATAGATGCACACCAGCACCACCACAAATCCGCCAATGACCCACTTGCGTTTTTCGAGATTATAATCTTTTCTCACGGCGCGTGCTCAGTAAACTGTCCAACCCCAAAATAATCACAATCGACAGCACGCTGCTGGCCCCTACGCGTGCCAGAGTGAGCATGACACTGTGCAATGTGAACGCCTGTATCATGAACAGCAGCAAGCAATAGATAAACACCAGTGTCGACATGTACTTGAAATAGATTCCCACGCCCATGGAGTCGACCGACGGAATGGGTGTGTTCATGTCGTTCTCACGAGGCATATAGATGTTGAACACCGGATAGCGCAAGGCTGCCAGCACCGTGCACGACAGAGCGTTCATGCCAGGTGTGTTGCCAAAGATATCGACCACAAGCCCCAACACAAACCCGATGGTGAGCACCCAGTTGGTGGCCAAATTCACGGGAAGTCGCAAAATCAAGTAGATGAACACAATGGGCACAGCCACCCCCAGCAAGATGATTTTGTTGAACACCACCTGGACCAGCACCAGCACAATGGCAAGCAGCACGAAGTGAATGACAGTCTTGGTCATGGCCGGTCCTCCTTGGTTTTGGGGGTTGATAACGGCGACTCTCCCACTCCCTCGCCCTCGGTGAGAGATTTGAGTTCGTCGGCCAGATTGTTGGTCATCACTCGCACTGTGCTCAACTGGCTGAAGTTCGTGGTCAATTTCACCTTCAGCGCCACAAAACTCTCGCTGTCGTCACGGGCCTTGCCCTCGATAGTACCCACGATGATACCCTCGGGGAACACGGCGCTGTAGCCACTGGTGACAATGGTGTCGCCTTCCGCAAACTGAACGTGTTTGGGCAATCCTTCAAGATAAGCATACTCAGGGCTGCGCCCGTCCCAGACCATGCTGCCAAAATACTCGCTGCTCTTGAGTTTGCACGACAAGCGCATGTGCGGATTGAGCAATGAGATGATGCGAGCAGAGTGACGGCCCACCACGTTGACGATGCCCACAACCCCATTCTGGTCCACCACACCCATTTCGGGCTTGATGCCATCGAGCGATCCACGGTTGATGGTGATGTAATTGTTGGGTTGGGCAATGCTGTTGCTGATCACATGAGCCACCACATAATCGAACTGCCGCAACCGTGGCTGCAGCAGTTGGGTGCTGTCGGGCAACAGCAACTTTGTGTTGTTCAACTCGTCGCGCAAGGCCACCAATTCATGCTCAAGCAAGGCGTTGCGCTCCTGCAGGTCGGCATTGATGTCCTTGAGGTGGAAGTAACTTGTCACAGCACTCATCCCCTCGTAGACGGTGGCCGTCACCGAGTTGGCCGATGTCAGATAGACGCTTTGCTGGTAGGGGTTATCGCGAAACAACATCACGCAGCTCAACACCACATAGATGATGAAAATGAACCACGAACTATGCTTGACGAAGAAATTGAGCAGATTGTTCATCTGTTCCTCCCCTTTTAGGCTTTGATGGGTTTAACGCTTCAGGAAGGGGAAGTGCTTGATGTTCTTCAGGGCCACACCCGTACCCTTGGCCACTGCATGCAATGGATCCTCGGCCACATGGAACTGGATGCCAATCTTATCGGTCAATCGCTTGTCCAATCCACGAAGCAAGGCACCACCGCCGGTCAGGTACACACCGTTCTTGACGATGTCGGCATACAACTCGGGAGGAGTGTTCTCCAGGGCGTTGAGCACGGCTGCCTCGATTTTGCTGATCGATTTCTCGATGCAGTGGCAAATCTCCTGATAACTCACGGGAACCTCCATGGGCAGGGCGGTCATCTTGTTGGGGCCATGAACGATAAAGTCCTCGGGGGCATCGTCAAGTTCGGTCAAAGCGCTACCCACGTTGATTTTGATTTGCTCGGCAGTACGCTCACCCACACGCACATTGTGGGCACGGCCCATGTGCTCTTGGATGTCGGCGGTGAGGTCATCACCGGCCACACGGATGCTCTTGTTGCTCACGATACCGCCCAGCGAAATCACGGCAATCTCGGTCGTGCCACCACCGATGTCGACAATCATGTTGCCTTCGGGGGCAAGCACATCCAAGCCAATACCCAAAGCGGCGGCCATGGGCTCGTAAATCATGTACACATCACGGCCACCGGCATGCTCGCTCGAGTCGCGCACGGCACGAATCTCCACCTCGGTCGAGCCCGAGGGAATGCACACCACCATGCGCAACGACGGTGAGAACCAGTGATTCTTGGCGCTCACTTTCTTGATCATGCCACGCAACATCAACTCGGCGGCATTGAAATCGCCGATCACGCCATCGCTCAAGGGGCGCACAGTGCGGATGCCTTCGTGCTCCTTGCCGTACATCTCGCGGGCCTTCTCGCCCACAGCCATCAACTTGCCGGTCTTGTTGTCCAACGCTACCACCGAGGGTTCGTCAATCACAATCTTGTTGTTGTGGATGATAATCGTGTTGGCAGTTCCCAAGTCAACCGCTATTTCTTGTGTAAATGAGAGAAATCCCATAATTCTATGTTATCTTTTAATAGTGAATAATCAAATTTCTGGTCGCTATTGACTGGCAAAATTACTGCAAACCGAACACATAAACAAATTTTTTTTTGCTTTTGTAAGGGCATACCCTCATTTCCCATCATTTGTCCGATGCCTTGGGCAATTTCGCCGCAACTTCCCTTTTAATTTCCCGATTGGGGGGGTGGAAGATATTTTTAAAAAAGGTGGGGACAACAAATGCATTCTTCTTTCTATGGCGGGGGTTGACTCACTTTCTTTCGGCATAAAAAGTAAAAAACTTCGTTTCTTATTTTACTTACTGTGAATTTTGTCGCGACTCAGCAATGCGAAAATGAATTTTTCACTGCATTCGTTGCTCCAAAATTTGTTTCTGCACTCATTTAATCGTAACTTTGTACGACTAATAAGTTAAAACTGACATGAGCATACTCAAAGAAGGTCAAAAAATTGAAAAATACTCGGTTGTGTACCTCATCAAGGCCAACCCGTATTGCGAGACGTATCGCATTGCCGACGAGGACGACACGCCTTATTTTTTGAAATTGTATCTGATCAAAAACATTCCCAGCCGCCTGCTCAATGAAGACGGCGAGGTGAATGAGATCGCGTTCTGCCGGCAATTGTCACACCGTAACATCATTTCGTTGGTGGACAGTGGACGGCTGATGATTCCCGAGGGTGTGTGCCACTACATGATCACCACCTACTTCAGCGGTGAACTGCTGGCCGAGAAGATTCAGCGAGAGGGGAAAATCGAACCTGAAGAGGCCACACATATCATCACCGAGGTTTTGCATGGACTGGACTACATGCACAACCAGGAGCCACGCATGTTGCTTCACAACGACATCACCCCCCACAACATCATGCTTAGTGAGAAAACGGGAGGCATCCCTGAACTCATCGACATGGGGCACGTGTCCTACCCTTGCAGCGGCAAGGCCACATTCGACACGACCGACCTTGACGTGGAGTATTGCTCGAGCCAGACGTTTGTGGGCATGTATGAAGAAAAGAGCGACTTGTTTGCAGCCATGGCTGTTTTCTACACCATGCTCACCGGCCACGCACCATGGCATGTGGAACTGAGCGACGACATGACCCGCGCCGAGCGCATCGCACGCGTGAAAGCGGCACGCAAGCAACCCCTTGACCTCTCGGAACCCAACCTGGACGATGCGCTCAAGCGCATCCTCACGCGAGGTTTGGCTGCCGTGTACGACGAGCGCTACAGCAGCGCCAAGCAAATTCTGCGCGACCTGGCCAACCCCGACGAGGCCTGCGAAGTCGAAGACAAGACCGAGCGAACAAAAGGAGGCCTTGAGCACCCGCACCACGATGAGGACAAGAGCGAAGAAGCCGAAAAGGCCACCACGGCCAACGTGGAAGTGAAACGTGGCGGTGGAAATGGGTTTGCCGACATTGCCGGTATGCAGGAACTGAAAGACATGCTGCGTCAACGTGTCATCTTCATCCTCAAGGACCGCGAGCGCAGCGAGCGCTATCGCCTCACCCCGCCCAACGGGATGTTGCTCTATGGCCCCCCGGGATGCGGCAAGAGTTTCTTTGCCGAGAAATTTGCCGAGGAGACTGGTTTCAACTTCATCCTGGTCAAAGCCTCTGACCTGGGTTCAATCTATGTGCACGGCACACAAGGGAAAATCGCCGACCTGTTCAAGAAGGCCGAGCAAAACGCCCCAACGGTACTCTGCTTCGACGAGTTCGATGCTTTCGTGCCCAATCGTTCGAACGAGGGTGCCAACCATCAGGCTGGCGAGGTGAACGAGTTCCTGTCGCAACTCAACAACTGCTCAAAGCGAGGCATTTTTGTCATCGCCACGAGCAACCGCCCCGATAAAATCGACCCCGCTGTGCTTCGCACCGGACGCATCGACAAACAGGTCTATGTGCCTCTGCCCGACCAAGAGGCTCGGCGAGAGATGTTTGCCATTCACCTCAAGGGGCGCCCTGCCGATGAAATAGACTTCGAGAAACTGGCCACACTGAGCGACGGCTACGTGGCAAGCGACATCGCCTATGTGGTGAACGAGGCTGCCATGATTGCCGCATTCAAAAACGAGAACATCACGCAAGAACTGATGGAAAAAACCATCAGCAACATCCATTCAAGTGTGCGCAAGGACACCCTGAAGACCTTTGAAGAGATACGAGAGAAGATGGAAGGCATTGAGCAAGGGAACTCATTGCCGCACATCGGATTCAGATAATTCATTATTACAATACCAATACTTAAACTTATCGCTTTATGAATCTCAATGACCTAATGCTGGAATTCCTCCGCAGCGAAGGATACCGCCCCGATGTGACTGACTTTGGCCTCGCTTTCAAAGTGGAAGGCTTGAGTTTCCTGTTCTTGAAAGATGACAACGATGACCAGTACTTCCGCCTGATGATGCCGGGCATCTACGACATCAACGACGATAACGAATACGAAGTGCTCAAGGCCCTGAATGAGACCAACGCCTCGATGAAAGTGGTCAAACTCTACACCATGGGCGAGGACGATGACCGCGATGTGTGGGTGGCTTTCGAGATTTTGGCCGACTCCACACCCGAACTCAAGGACTTTGTGCCACGTGCCATTTCCTTGCTGCGTGCCGGTCGGCGCGACTTCTACCAGCGCATCCAGAAGGACTGACCGCAGCCCTCAGTGGCTAAAATCACATGCACAGTTTTTGTGCAGAAAACAAGAATGAACCCCAAAAGCAGCGTGCTGACTTTTGGGGTTCACTTTTGGAGGGCAACATTCCTGTGGAATCACATTCTTGCCTTTTGCTTATCGCCCGCGCCTGAACCTCGGTATTTACTCTGGGCTTTGTTGAATTTCCAAGTGAGGTCGATGCTAAACGTGCGACGCGCAGGGTTGAAAGAGGTCAACTCACGGATGCCGTAGATGGTGATTCCGGTCTTGTTGGTGTTGAATATGTCAATACATCGCAAGTCGACGGTGAGAGAACCCAGGCGATGAAGGTTGATGTCGCGTTGGAGGCCCACATTGGCGGCAAACTGTGAACGCGTGATGCGGTAGTTGCCAAAATCACCCTTTGAATTCCACAACAACCCCACGTTCAACCGGAATCCGTGTGGCAATTCGATGTCGTTCTGCCAAGCGAGGGAGAAGTATGGATGGTTGAGGGTGACGGATGAGCCGTCGGCTTTAAGGGACTTGTAGTTCTGGAACACTCCATAGACATTCCATATAGGGTGCCAGCATCCAACGACGGGCCGCATCGAGTAGACAACAGTCAGCCGGTTGTAATCCTCATCGCTGTTGATGGGACGCACGAGACTCACGAGCGGATCGTCGGAACCCGGAAATGGTTCGGTCGACATCGTTACAGCATCTTTGATGCGAGCATAGTTCAGCGACAGGTTCATCCACTTGTAAGCACCATTGAGCATGAGGCTGTGGGTGTAAGTGGGCTTGAGATAGGGGTTACCGCTCTGATAACTGTACCGATTGAGATAGATGGTGCTGCTGGTCAAGTTGCTGTAATTTGGACGTTGGATGTCGCGGCGGTAAGACAGCGAGAGTTGCACCTTGCCAACCGGGACTGAGATGACAGCCGTTGGGAACCAGTCGCCATAGTTCCGGCACACCTCGTCTTGCCGTTTACCAAAATCGAAATAGTCATTGGAGAGATGTTCGTAGCGCAGTCCCACTTGAGTGAACACTTTGCCAAACGACCTGCCAAATTCCACAAATGCCGATGTGGACGACTCGTTGATTTCGGTGTCGGTGGCTTTCACGGGCACTGCCTCACTGGCCGTGAACGTGTAGGCATCGGTACGATGGTTGTGCGAGTACTCCCCGCCCACCGAGAGGTTTCCCTTCCACACAGGATAACTCAAGATGAGTTTCGTGGCCCAGAAGTCATTTCCGTTCTTGGTGTCACTTTCAATGCTCCGTGTGACAGCATCGCCCTCGGCAGGTTTGGTCAGTTCGGTGGTACTGCTGGGACTATCAGTGTCGCCGAACAAGCCGTCCACGTTCACGTCGATGCCCAGATTTCCCACTTTGCCATTGTAGTAGGCATTGAAGATGTGCTTGCTGAAACTTTCATCCATCCAGATGTCACTCTCCGAGCGCTCGGTGAAAACGCCATTCACATAGTTATCGGTATTGAACTTGCCTAAATAGTTTTCACCAGGATGACGGTCAAATTTATAGAAGGCACCGAAACTGTGGTTCTCGTTCACCATATAGTTCACCTGCAATTGTGGTGACCAGCCCTTCCACGCCATCTTCGAGTCCTGCTTGGAATGTCCCAGGTAGTAGTCGGGGCCCACATAGTAAAGCATATCGTTCTCTTGCAATGACTTGGAATGACCAAAGCGTCCGGCCCAGAACGACACGGTCAAGTCAAGCCCTCCGGTGCGGTAGTTCACATCGAGATTGTTTGTCAATGTGTAACCGTACATATACATTCCTAAGACGTTGTCCTGGAAACCGAAGCCTTCGCCTTGCGCCTTCTTCAGTTGAATCAGCACTACGGCCTTGGTCGATGCCGCATAGCGTGCCCCTGGGTTTTGGACAACATCCACGTGCTGAATCTGATCGGAGCGCAACCGTGACAGTTCCTTCACATCCTGCACACGACGGCCGTTGATGTATATCTCAGCGTCACCGCGGCCCAGCACCTTCACGGCACCGTCGCGATCGGTCTCAAGCGAAGGCACCCGCTTGAGTGCATCGGTCACTGTGCCGGCCTTCTCCAGAATGGTTCCTTCAATGGTTGTTCGCATCGCATTTCCCTTGACGCGAGTCTTGGGCAACGAACTTTTCACCACCACCTCACCGAGCATCACCGTGTTCTCTTTCATCGTGACAATCATTTGTGAGGCAGGGCTAAGAAATTGGGTCTCATACCCTATGCTGGACACCTTCAACAGGTCTCCGCGCTTCGATGTGTAGAGGTCAAACAATCCTTGCTCATCGGTCACTGTGCCTTGCACATACGCTGAATCGGGCATCGTTATCAACACCACATTCACAAAGGGCATGGGATTGCCTTGCTCATCCACCACCTTTCCGTCCAGATGCATTTGGGCAAATGCCGTTGTGGACATCATCATCACAGTCATCAAGACTGCCCACTTGAAACTAATCCTTTTCATCTCTTTATCGTTTTTAATTGTTCTTTTGCCATTAGATGTTTTTTGGTAGGGGAAAAGTTGCAAGAAATACCCATTTCCGATGGACAAAAACGACTGATCAAGATGAGTACAGACTGGAAGACAAAAGGTTAACAACACATGAAAAATAGCGACCTGCCATCATTTTGACAGGTCGCAATTTATTAAAATGTGAATTGTATCACTCAGGTTTGGGCAGCGCACGGAAAGCAGCCAAATCATCGGGCTTGAAGTTCATCACATAGGCGTGATGTCCGGCCACCTCGGCCTCGGCATGACGCACATAGACGGCTGCGCTCTTGCCAAACAGGTCGGCATTTCGCGTTGCATCGTCGAGGATGAGCAAGGCCATGATGATGTCGGCCGTCATCTCATAGAGTCGGCGCGCCAAGAAATCGTGCATGTCGTTGTCTCCTGCCTCCTTGACATGATTCAAGGCCTGTTCATAGAGCGGCACAAGGGCAGCCACACGCTCCTTGAGCGGTTGCAAATCGGCAGCCACTTCTTGTTCCAGCATCTCGCGGATAATACCCAGATAAGTGCCATTGGTCACGTAACGGATAGCCGCTACCACTTGCAGTTGGGTGGTTCCTTCGTAGATGGAGAAGATGCGTGCGTCGCGGTAGAGTCGCTGGCACTTGTACTCCATGATGAATCCCGAGCCACCATGTACCGAGATGGCATCGTAGGCGTTTTGGTTGGCATACTCCGAGTTCATACCCTTGGCAAGCGGTGTGAAAGCATCGGCAAGACGCTGATACTTCTTCATCTCTTGACGTTCCTCGGCGGTAAGGGCCCGGTCGCGGGCGATGTCCTCAAGAGCCTTGTACACATCGACGTAACGCGCGGTCTGGTAGAGCAGCGAGCGGCCAGCGTCGAGTTTTGCTTTCATGCGCGACAACATGTCGTACACAGCCGGGAAATGAACAATTTTCTCGCCAAACTGGGCACGCTCCTTGGCATAAGCCAGCGCCTCGTTGTAGGCTTCCTGCTCCACGCCCACACTCTGGGCGGCAATGCCCAGTCGTGCGCCGTTCATGAGCGCCATCACATATTTAATAAGACCCATTCGTGTGCTACCACAGAGTTCGGCCTTGGCATTCTTGTAGGTCAACTCGCAAGTGGGGCTTCCGTGAATGCCGAGTTTGTGTTCGATGTGGCGCACATTGACACCACCGTCGCGCTTGTCGTAGATAAACATTGACAATCCGCGACCGTCCTTGGTGCCCTCTTCGCTACGTGCCAGCACCAGGTGAATGTCGCTGTCGCCATTGGTGATGAAACGCTTCACACCATTCAGCCGCCATGTGCCGTCGGCATCCTGTGTGGCCTTGAGCATGACTCGCTGCAGGTCGCTACCGGCATCGGGCTCGGTGAGGTCCATCGACATGGTCTCGCCGGCACAGATGCGTGGGATGTACTTTTGACGCTGCTCCTCGCTGCCAAACTCATACAGCGTGTCGATGCAACTTTGCAGGCTCCATATGTTTTGAAATCCGGCATCGGCTGCCGAGATGACCTCGCTGAGCATGGAAAAGACCGTATTGGGCAGATTCAAACCGCCGTAACGGCGAGGCATCGACACACCCCAAAGTCCAGCCTTGCGGGTGGCATCCATGTTCTCGAACGTCTTGCTGGCATACACCATGCGACCATCAACCAAATGCGGTCCTTCCAGGTCCACGTTCTCAGAGTTGGGCTCGATGATATTCTCGGCCACTTCACCTGTGATGTCGAGAATGCGTCGGTAGTTCTCGATGGCATCGTCGTGGTTGACGGGGGCATCGGCAAAGTCCTTGGCATCGGCAAACCCTTTTTCTTTCAGTTCAACGATGCGCTTCATCAGCGGGTGGCTGAGTTGGAACTCAATCTCGGGAATATTGTATTTTGCCATGATCATTTACTGTTTTGTTTGTAATACTTGATTAACTTGGGCACGACTTCCTCACACGAGCCAACAATCACATAGTCGGCAATCTTGTTGATGGGAGCGTCGGGATCGGTATTGATGGAAATGATGATTCCCGCTTCCTGCATGCCGGCAATGTGCTGGATTTGTCCCGAGATACCGCACGCAATGTACACCTTGGGATGCACGGTGACGCCCGTCTGGCCCACTTGCCGGTCATGGTCCACCCAGCCAGCATCCACTGCGGCACGGCTGGCACCCACCTCGCCATGGAGTTCGTGTGCCAACTTGAAGAGCATGTCAAAACCTTCCTTGCTTCCCACGCCATAGCCTCCGGCCACCACGATGGGTGCGCCTTTGAGGTTGTGCTGTGCAGCCTGCACGCTGCGCTCAATCACTTGCACCACATAGGCTTCGGCGGGTACGTACTTGTCCACATCGGGATAGACGACTTCGCCACGTGCCTGTCCGTCGTACAGGGCTTTTTGCATGACACCACTGCGCACAGTGGCCATCTGCGGCCGATGGTCGGGATTGACAATCGTGGCCACGATGTTTCCACCGAAAGCGGGTCGAATCTGATAAAGCAGATTGTCGTAGTGCTTGCCCGTCTTCACGTCATCGTAACTACCTATTTCAAGTTGGGTGCAGTCGGCAGTCAGTCCGCTGGTGAGCGATGAGGACACTCGCGGTCCCAAGTCACGGCCTATGACGGTGGCTCCCATCAGGCAAATTTGCGGCTGCTCTTCCTTGAACAGATTCACCAGAATGTCGGTGTGGGGTGCCGACGTGTAAGGGAACAGTCCCTCACGGTCAAACACGAACAGTTTATCGACTCCATAAGGCAGAATTTGGTTCTCCACTTTGCCTGTGATGCCGGTTCCTGCCACTACGGCATGGAGTTCAACACCCAGTTCATTGGCCAGTTTGCGTCCCTTGGTCAGCAATTCCTGCGACACCTCGGCCACTGTGGTGGCCTCAATCTCGCAATATACAAATACGTTATTCATCTGCTTATCCGATAATCTTTTCGTCCAACAATTCCTTGATCATTCCTTCCACATCGGCATCGCTGCCGGTGAGCGTCTTGCTCTCCTTGGCTTGAAACACAATGTTCTTCACTGTTTTCACCTTGGTGGGTGAACCACTGAGTCCGCATTGTTCAGCATCGCCTTCAATGTCGGCCACACTCCATTGATTCAGCGTCAAATAAGGCCGCTCATCGTAGAGAGCCGTCCAAGGCTCTTCTCCAGTCCGTTCCATGGGGCAAGTGGCATACTTGTACTTCATCACCAACTTGGCATTGCACGGCCGGCACGGGGCAGCACTGCCATTAACGGTAATCACCACGGGCAACGGAGCCACCACCGTTTCCACGCCACCGTCGATGTGGCGGCGAATGGTGGCCTTGCCGTCCTCTATCTTCAGGATTTCTTCGGCGTAGGTCACTTGGTTCAAGCCCAACTTTTGTGCCACCTGGGGACCTACCTGTGCCGTATCGCCATCGATTGCCTGACGGCCACCGATCACAATATCCACATGTCCCATGCGCTTGATTGCCGTGGCCAGCGCATAACTCGTGGCCAGCGTGTCGGCACCAGCAAACAGACGGTCAGTCAGTAACCAACCGGTATCGGCACCGCGATAAAGACCCTGACGGATAATCTCACCGGCACGAGGGGGGCCCATCGTGAGCAAGCCCACGGTTGAGCCCGGGTGCTGCTCCTTCAGTCGAAGGGCTTGTTCCAGCGCATTGAGGTCTTCGGGATTGAAAATGGCGGGAAGTGCGGCACGGTTGATGGTGCCATCGGCCTTCATCGCATCTTTTCCCACATTACGAGTGTCTGGCACTTGCTTGGCCAGCACAACAATGTTTAAACTCATAATCTGTTGTTGTTTGTATTACTTTATTTGATATATTTCCGCAAAAAATCATGCAAAGTTACACAAAACCACCCACACGGCAAAACCACAATGGTTAAATTGCGTTTATACAGCATATTCACTGATTCTGGTGCCGCTCATCCGGCTTGGTGTCACAGGGTTCCCTGTCTCCTCGGCCACCCTGTGGTGTCAACCAAAGAACAGAGAATGGATTGGACTGTGCAAGTAAAACAGACGGAAATGATACTGCTCCACCGGACTTTTCTTCCACATTTCAGTTAGGTTTTTTGAATGGAGAGAGGGGTTGTAACGTGACAAAATGGCTGTGGTACACTTTTTGCACAGGGGATGGGAAAACAACAACATGACAGCAGACATCAACAACTATATCATGCCGCTTTTTCGTCGCATGGGCGATGTGCGGTCGTTTGCAGGCACGGCATTCTGCATCGAGAACTATCTCGTGACAGCAGGGCATGTGCTGACCACCGATGCCACCTACTATGTGCTCAACGGTGACAACTGGCATGCGCTGGACCATGCACAATGGATTCCACAGCAACTGCCCATCAGCGACAAGCATGGCGTGGATGTCGCTTTCTTCCCGGTGCCGGGGTTGCGCAGTCCGCTCACGATGGCCCAGGACAATGTCAAGCCCAACGACTCACTGGATGTGGTGTGCTGGCAGTTCAAGCCGTGGGGACTTACACAAGTGTCCACGCAATGCCTGGTGCTCAAAGAACCCGATGAGGAAGGATATCTGCGCATAGCCACCGTGGACCGCATCACGCACGGCTCGAGCGGCTGCCCGGTCATGCGACACGGCAAGGTCTATGGCATTCTCACCATGGGACGTGACATGGTAGATTCGACAGGAATGACGGCCTTGA
>CACZNP010000176.1 GCA_902782545.1 uncultured Bacteroidales bacterium | reverse complement strand
TGAATGGTGCGCAGCGCCTTGGCCGATGCCGTGTTGCAAGCCAGGATCACCAGTTGGCATCCCATCCCGAAAAGATGCTTCACGGCTTGCAAGGTGAACTCGTGCACCAGTTGGAACGACCGGGTGCCGTAGGGTGCGCGCGCGTTGTCGCCCAAGAAAAGATAGTCGTACTGAGGAAGTGCTTTGCGCACCTCCCTTAGGATGGAAAGTCCACCGAAACCCGCGTCAAACACCCTGATAGGGCCTTGTGTCAACTGCTCCATGAGATTGAAAGAAAAATGTTTCACAAAAATAATACATCTGAAAATAATGTGCAAAAAAAATCCTCGACATCAACGTCGGGGATTGCTTAACTAATTAACCTTCTAATTTTACCATTAACATAAACCTTAAACAATGAAAATACGCAACCGTCATCACGACGCCTGGATTTCCACAACCTTAAAAACTAATACCATGAAAACCATTGCAAAAATAATGCAAATATGTTATATGGCATAATTTTTGAGCAAAAAAACGCAAATGTTTAACAATATTTAAATATTTTGCCGGTTATTGTGACAAATTTGTTGCAAAATCGGCAGGAAAGTGGCGGATTCGTCAGTCTGATTCCGTTCAACCTTGAAAGTTGTTGATGATTGTGGCAATTTGTCGAGCGTCGTCGGGAGTGATGGGGCAGGCAATGGGCAGGCTCACCGCTTGAGCGGCAATGCGCATGGTGACCGGAAGCCGTTGCCCCTTGTGCTGGCTGTAGCAAGGCTGCATGTGGGGTGGGGTGGCATAGTGGATGTCGGTTCCCACGCCGTTATCGGCCAAATACTGACGGAATCGGTCGCGCTGGCTGACGCGGATCACATACTGATGCCACACCTGGGTCATGCCGTCGAAGATGGCGGGTTTCACTACAAGCGGGTGATCGATGGTTTCGTCGTAGGCCTGCGCCACTAAATTGCGGCGAATGATCTCTTCGGGCAAATGGCGCAACTTCACGCGCAGCATGGCTGCTTGGATTTCATCCAACCGGCAGTTGAGTCCGCGGTAGATGTTGTGGTAGCGTTGCAGGCTGCCGTAGTTGGCCAACGCCCGCACCGTCTCGGCCAGGCGGTCATCATTGGTGACCACCGCACCGGCATCGCCCAGAGCGCCCAGGTTCTTGGTGGGGTAGAAACTGATGCCGGCAGCGTGTCCCAGCCCTCCGGTCACCTGTGTGCCGTTGATGCCGGGCACATCGCTCACTGCGCCGATGGCTTGCGCGTTGTCCTCAATGATGAGCAGGCCGTAGTGCCGGGCAAGCCGAATGAGGGTGTCGTCGCAACACGGTGTGCCGTAAAGGTGTACCGGCATGACTGCTTTGACCGTCGAAGCCATCAATCCTTCGATGAGCGAAGAATCGAGATTCATGGTGTCGGTTCGTGCATCGCAGAATGCTGGTTCGAGGTCGTTGTCGCTCACCGCCAGGACCGATGCCACATAGGTGTTTCCCGGTACAATCACTTTGTCGCCTGCGTGTAGCATTCCCATTTCTTTGTAGGCCCTGATGATGAGACGCAATGCATCGAGCCCGTTGCTCACGGCAATGCAGTGTTTGGTTTGGCACAGTTGCGCTATTTCCTGCTCGAACAGGTGAGTCTGCTCCCCGTGTAGGTATCGGCCGCCCTCAATCACTTGGCTGGCAGCCTGTTTGAGTTCGTCCATATAAGGTGCGTTGGCCCGAGCCAGATTCAGGAAAGGGAATTGTTGGGTCATGATGGAGTGGGTTTATGGTCGTTTGTTGGCTGTGAGTTGCAAGAAATCCTCGTATTGGCGCACATAGTCGCTCTCATCGAAATGCTCGCTGGCCAACACCAGGCACACCGACCCCGACGAAAAATTCTGCATGGTTCGCCAGATGCCCGGTGTGATGTGCAGTGCTTGGAAAGGCCTGTTCAGGGTTACGGTTCTTGTCTGGTGACCATCGTCGAGAGTGACATCGAAACTGCCGCTGATTGCCACAAGCAATTGGTGGCATCGGTAGTGCGAATGCCCGCCCCGGTCGGCTCCTGCCGGAACGTCATAGATATAGAACACCCGTACAAATTCCACTGGCATCTGGGTGCAGTTCTCCAGCACGGTGAGGTTGCCGTTCTCGTGATGATGTCTCGCCAGTTTCACCAAAGTGCAATCGGCGATGCGTGAGGTGGTGTGCGGGTCGATAGGGTCAGCCATTTTTCAGCAATTTGTAGGTCTCAAAATCCTCGATGTAGTCGCTCGGGTCGTAGCAGGTGCTCGACAGCACGAGCGCTACCGAGTTGGTGGAGAAATTGTCCATTCGCCGCCAAGTCATGGCAGGAAGGAACAGTCCGTAGTGTGGTCGTGCCAAATGCTGGGTGACTTCTTGCCTCCCATCGCTGTAGACCACGTCGAAACTGCCGCTGAGCGCCACAATGAACTCCTGCTGCTGCCGGAAGGCGTGTCCGTTGCGCCACATGCCGCTGGGCACGTCGTAAATCCAGTAGTAACGCTTGATCTCAAAGGGCACATGCTGCGCACTCTCGATGAAAGTGAGATTGCCGCGCGGGTCTTTGATTTTGGGAAGTTCGATGATTTGCGGGCAATCAAATTCCATTGTTGGCAAGTTTGAGCAGGTATTGGCCGTAATGGTTTTTCTTCATGGGTTGGGCCAGTTTGCGCAACTGGTTGGCATCGATCCATCCCTTGCGGAAGGCGATTTCCTCAAGGGCGGCCACCTGTACGCCTTGCATGGTCTCAATGGTCTGGATGAAGTTGCTGGCATCGAGCATCGACTCGCTGGTGCCAGTGTCGAGCCACGCAAAACCGCGCCCAAGTTTCTGCACGCGCACCTTGTTTTGTTCCAAGAACACCTGGTTGACGGTGGTGATTTCCAGTTCGCCCCGTGCCGAAGGCTTGATGGTTTTTGCCACCCTCACCACATCGTTGGGATAAAAATAGAGGCCTGTGACAGCCCAGTTGCTGAGGGGTTGCTTGGGCTTTTCCTCGATGCTCGAAGCGACACCGTCCTCGTTGAATGCGACAATGCCAAACCGTTCTGGGTCTTTCACGGCGTAGGCAAAGAGCGTGACGGAGCCGTCTTGCTCGGTGCGCTCCACCGCATTGAGCAGCATGTCGGTGAAACTTTGTCCATAGAAAATGTTGTCGCCCAGCACCATGCACACGCTATCGTCGCCAATGAACTCCTCGCCAATGATGAATGCTTGCGCCAGTCCTTCGGGCCGTGGCTGTTCGGCGTAACTGAAATGCACCCCCAGTTCTTGCCCGTCGCCGAGCAGTCTCTTGAACGCGGGCAGGTCGTGCGGTGTGGAGATGATAAGAATCTCCTTGATGCCCGCAAGCAACAGCACCGAGATGGGGTAGTAGACCATGGGCTTGTCGTAGATGGGGATGAGTTGTTTTGAAATCCCTTTGGTTGCTGGGTACAGCCGTGTGCCCGAGCCACCTGCCAGTACAATTCCTTTCATGGATGTTTGGTTTTATCGGTTAGCGTACATTTGTTCGTAATATTGCTGATAGTCGCCACTGGTCACGCTCTCCACCCAGTCTTGATGGTCGAGGTTCCATCGGATGGTTTTCTCGATGCCCACCACAAAGGGCGTCTCGGGATACCAACCCAGTTCGCGGGCAATTTTCGACGGGTCGATGGCATATCGCATGTCGTGCCCGGGGCGGTCGGTGACAAAGGTGATGAGGTCGTGGTTCACTTTTTCGAGCGGGCACTTGAGCAACGATTGATAGTGCGGCTCCTCTCGCATGATGCGGGCAATGATGTCGATGACCATGCGCACAATGTTGATGTTGCTCTCCTCGTTGAATCCTCCCACGTTGTATACCTGCCCGATGCGTCCCATGCGCAACACCATGTCGATGGCTTTGCAATGATCCTCGACGTAAAGCCAGTCGCGAACATTCTCACCGCGACCATACACCGGCAGGGGCTTGCCTTCCAGGATGTTCTTGATGATGAGCGGAATCAGTTTCTCGGGGAAGTGGTAGGGTCCGTAGTTGTTGCTGCATCGTGTGATGTTAACGGGCAGTCCATAGGTCTCGTGATAGGCCATGACAATGAGGTCGGCACTGGTTTTTGAGGCCGAATAGGGCGAGCGCGGTGCCAATGGTGTGTCCTCGGTGAAAAACTTTCGCCCAAAGGTCTTCATGTCCTTGCGGTTTCCAATCACCGAGCGGATGTTATCGGTGATAGGCAGGGGCTGGGGTTCCTCAAAGTCCTTTGTGAGAGATCCGTACACCTCATCGGTTGAGATTTGGAGGTATTTTTTGCCCGCTTTGTACAGAGTGTGCCCGTTAGCGTCTTTTCCCTGGTTCCAAGCATGACGCGCGCAGTCGAGCAGGTTTTGTGTGCCCAGAATGTTTGTTTCCAGGAACAACCGGGGATTGGTGATGCTGCGGTCCACATGACTTTCGGCTGCAAAGTTCACGATAAAGTCCACATCGTAGTCGGCAAGCAATCCCGCCACCAACTCCCTGTCGCCGATATCGCCGCGCACAAAATTGACGTTTTCCATTTGCAATTCGTCGGCCAGCGATGCCAAGTTTCCGGCATAGGTGAGTGCGTCGAGAATAATCACGCGGATGTCCTTGCCATGCTTGGCAAGGATGTGCTTCACAAAGTTTGAGCCGATGAATCCGGCTGCACCAGTTACAAGATAAGTTTTCATCTCAATGGTTCTATCATTACAATTTGCAAAGATACAATTTTTTCCTGACTAAACGAAACCATACGGAATTTCCAATGCGTGAACCAAAAAAACTCCTTGAAACCAGTGTCCTGTGCGGTTGGTTTGTTGGATTGGCGGAAAAATTGTAATTTTGCAACGGTTTATTAAACAATACTGTTTATGAGGAAAACATTATTTGTTTTGATAGTGTCGGTGATATTGTCGGGCATGATGGTAGGCGCTGATGCCAAGAAGAAGCAAAAACGCCATCGCCGCGTGCCGCCAACAGAGCAGGTGTGGACAGCGCTGGGTGGCTTTTACTACTTCGTGAACGATGAACATAGCGTGTCCATAGATTTTGGCATAGGCGAGGAACCCATTGTGGAAAATGCCTATGTCGATAGCGAGACCTGCTCGGGAACCTATGATGTGAAGACGCACTTGATTGAGTTGACAAATGAATCGGGTGAGAAAATCTTCGAAGGCAAAATCTACGATGGTGGTAACCTGCCCAAGGGTACGCTGCACGGTAAGCCTGTTGCCTTGAGAACGGCCTGCGGTGCATGAATTAGAGGATAAAAAATGTTGCGCCGCCTACTGCTTGCTTTTGCCATATTGAACGCCTGTGTAGCACTGTCGGAACCCGCCGACAGTGTTGCCCGTTCGCCGCGTCGTGGTTTGATCAATCGCCTGACGGACTATATGACCGAGGACAGTGTGGAGTTGGAGGAAAACTCTCGCAAGCGTTTTCACTTCAGCATCCTGGGAGGTCCCAGTTATTCGAGCGACACCAAGTTCAGCATTGGGCTGGCTGGCGTGATGAATTATCGTCTCAAGGGCTGTGAGTACCCTATGCCCCCATCAACGCTCACAGTGACCGCATCGGTATCGACCGCAAAATTCTGGTCGGTCGGTGCCAGTGGCCCAACATTGATAGCCGGTGACAGCCGTCGTGTGAACACGGATGTTTGGATTGGCTACCTGCCGCTCGATTTTTGGGGTATGGGCTACGACATGGCAGCGGATAATGCCAACAAGGGCAATATGCAAGAATTCAAAGCAAAGATACGTTTCGACTATTTGTGGCGCTTGGCCCCGAGCCTGTATATGGGCCCAAGCATTGAGTGGAACTATCACAATTCAGGGAAGATGGATCGGCCCGAATTGCTTGAAGGTCAGGATGGAGTTGTTCGCAACTACGGTGTTGGGTTGACCTTGCAGTACGATAGCCGCGATGTGATGAACAATGCCTATCGTGGAATGTACATTTACGGCAATGTGTTGTTCCGTCCTCGCTTCATGTGGAACACTTACGCCTTCACGACGCTTGATTTGCGTGCTTGTTACTATCACAGCGCATGGACCGGTGCGATCATTGCCGGCGAGTTGCGAGGGCTTTTCAACTTTGGCAATCCCTCATGGGCCATGATGTCGAGGCTTGGGAACACTAACACGATGCGCGGCTATTATCAAGGCCGTTTTCGCGACAAGCACATGACCACTGTTCAGGTGGAGTTGCGGCAGCATGTGTGGCAACGCTTTGGCGTGGTGGCATGGGGAGGCTGTGGCAGTGTGTTTCGCGACAGCGACAGTTTCAAGCATTGGCTGCCCAACTACGGATTAGGATGCCGCTGGGAGTTCCGCAACCGCACCAATGTGCGTCTGGACTACGGCTTCGGGTCAAAGGGTGAAAATGGATTCATGTTCTCCATCAACGAGGCTTTTTGATGGAGTGAATTGTTGAATTAAAAAAGAGAAAAATGCAGATATTGAGATATTTGAAAAAAGCAGTGATGAATCAGCAAGTGCTGTTTTGGACCTTTTTGCTGATGCTCATCCTGCCCAATTTGTTCATGCTGTACACCGAATCGACATCGGTGTTGACACGCATTATCAACGTATTGCTGCCTTGGACATTCTTCTGGCTGTGCATGACCTTTTTCAAGAAGCCAGGCAAAGGATTTTGGGCACTGTTTATTTTCATATTTTTTGCGGCATTCGACATCGTGCTGCTTTATCTGTTTGGTGAAGGTCCCGTGGCGGTGGACATGTTTCTGAATGTTACCACCACCAACGTCACCGAGGTGGATGAGTTGTTGAGCAACCTGCTTGTGTCGGTGGTGTTTGTTTTTGTTGTTTATGGTGGAGGCATTGCCCTGTCGATAGTGTCGTTGCGCAACAAAGAGCAGTTGGGGGCGCTGTTTCGCTCCAATCAGCGCAAGATGGCGTTGTTGCTTGCCGTCCCGGTACTGGGTTTGTTGGGCTACAACTATGCCACCAACAGCAAATTCAAACTGCTTGACGACATTTTCCCTGTGAACACCGGTTACAATCTGTTGCTGAGCGTGGAGCGATATGCCAATGGGCTCAACTATGAGAATACGGTCCAGAATTTTGTCTATCATGCCACCACTGAGCGCCCCGACAGTGTGCCCGAGGTCTATGTGTTGATTATTGGAGAGACTGTTCGCGCCGACAATATGGGTATCTATGGCTACGAACGCAAAACGACTCCTGCACTTGACTCGCTCCGTGACCAGATCGTTGTTTACCGCGATGCCATCACCATGAGTAACACCACCCACAAGAGTGTGCCAATGCTGCTCACGCCAATAGCCTGTGAGGTGTGGGACAGCCTTTACCACCAGCGTGGAGTAATCACTGCATTCAATGAGGTGGGGTACCAAACTGCATTCTTCAGCAACCAGCGCCGTAATCACTCGTTTATCGACGCCCTGGGCTGTGAGGCACATGAAAGCGTCTTTATCAAGGATGATGTGCCCGTGGGTGAAAGTGTGAGCGATGAGGAACTCCTCAAATTGGTCGACAAGCGTCTGGCATCCTACGATGGTGGCAAGTTGCTGTTGGTTTTGCATTGCTACGGTTCGCACTTCAATTACCGTGACCGATATACTGCCGAGGATGCTGTTTTCCGTCCCGATGAGATTCTCTCGGCCGAGGCCGTATACCGCAAAGAGTTGATCAACGCCTACGATAACACCATCCATTTCACTGACCGGTTAGTGGGCACGGTGATTGACCGCGTGAGGCAATTGGGAGTGTCAGGCGCTGTGGTTTTCACCAGTGACCATGGCGAAGACATCTTCGATGACAGCCGTGGCCGTTTTCTCCACGCGTCACCATTCCCCACCTACTTCCAGTTGCGTGTGCCGCTGGTGGTGTGGGCATCGGAACAATACAGGGCAAGCCATCCTGACAAATGGCAGGCGCTCATGGCTCACAAGGACATCCCCGTTTCGACCAATTGCGTGGTCTTCCACACATTGCTCGACATGGGAGGCATTGATGTGCCGCAGTTGCGTCGTGAACACGCATTGAGCAGTGGCGATTACAAAGCCTCTCAACGTCTGTATGTGAATGACCACAACGAGTACAGACCGTTGGACAACTGCGGACTAAAACGGCAAGACGTGGAGCAATTCCACGCCCACGGCCTGCAATATCCTTGAGTGTGGGTCAGTGGGAGAATTTCACGGCCTCGGTAGCCATAGTGGCTGCAACGTCGTGAGCGTCGAACGGGACCGGACCACGTCCCAATTCAGGCGCATTGAACGACTTGAGACAATAATTGTAGAATTCCGGATTCTTTTGCGGCAGCACAAACGGCTTGTGCGCCTTACCCTTGCTGTCGATATAGCAAAAGTAGGGCTTGCCGTACATACCGTCGCCGCGTTTGCTGGCAAAAACGAACCACCGGCTGTTGCTAGACCATGAGTGATAGGTGTCGCTCTTGTCGCTGTTCACGCAGTTAAGGCTGTCGATACGGCCCGTGCCAAGGTCCATCATCCGCAGGTCGGCTTCGCGGTGCCAAATGGGAAACGTGCCATAGTCAGCCACTGTGTAGAGCAAATAACGTCCGTCGGGCGACAGGCGTGGATGCGACACAGAGTTCTTGCCGGTGCTGGCATCGGAAGCATTGACAACCGTTTCGATCTGCTGTCCCATTGTGCCCGTAGCCTCGTCGAAGGCAATGCGGCACAAACTGTATTGCAAATCATGCACATTCTCCGGCAACTGAACCAGCGGTGACCGGCAAAAATAGATGTATTTACCATCGGGAGAAAACGTGGGAAAAGTCTCAAGCATGGTAGTGTCGGCCACCAATGGCGAACCCATAATGCGACTGGATTGCAGGTCGGCCACATAGATGTCGCTGGCGCTGTCGTAGACCTCCATGCGCTGTGCCGCTTGGCTGTGAAACGCCGGGATGATGACATTGGAAGAAAAAGTGATGAACCGGCCCGATGGGCTGAAGGCGAAATACACACTGCCCGACACCATGCCATCGGCCTTGATATCGAGTTTGCTTAATGACCCGTTGTCGTTCAAGATGGCGCCGCCACCAGGCCCACGCACATACATCATGGAGTGTGATGGGTCTTGATTGGCAAATGTGTGGCAATTCATACACCGGTCACCCACAAGCCTGTGCGTGCTGATGGGCCGTTCGTCGAAGTTCTCGATGCATCGTTCGTGCAGCGATATGTTGTGATATACTTCGTAGTCGGGTTCAATGAGGCGGTAGGTGAGATATGGATCAATGCTGTCGGGTGCCACGAACCATGTCGTTGAATAGGCATGCCAGCAGTTGTCATTCAGTGTGCGTATCTCAACGGGAATTTGGTTGCCTCGGTATTGATTGAGCAGTCTGTGCCATTGCTTTTGATCAAAAATCGCCTTGTTGTCGCTTCTTTTGGACAGCGTTTGGCCATCAACGAGTACCCACACGCCCTTAACGTCACCACGGACTAGGAAATTGAGAGGTGCGACGTTTACCGGAATTGTCACCTCGTTGTAGTCGGGATAGATGGGTGGCGGGCCATCGGCAGCCGCTACTGGCCTGTTGTCGTTGCATGAGATGAGAGCAGCCATCAGGCATAGGCAATATAGCAAGTTTCGCATCATGGCAGGCTATCTTTTTTTGGTGCTGAGTCATAGTAGCGCCAATAGGTGCCGGAATGAATTGCACTGGTGGGATTATCGTTGTAAGAACGCCACGAAGTGAGCACTTCGGGCAGTTTGATGTAGCGCTTCCAAGTGTCCAGATCGGCTTGCTCCACCTCTAAGCAAATGCACAGTGCTTGCTGGTACAGTGGTTTGAGCCGTGGCTTGTCATTGGCCATGCAGAACTGGTCATAGTCGCTTTTAAATGCTGGCAAGTCGCAGATTTGCAGGTCGGTGCACAACAAGTAGTCCAGAGCCACGATATTGGCAATGTTTGATTGAACAAGTTCACGAAGGATAGTTCGGCAATGGTCTCCAATGCGCAATGTGTCCATCGTGTTGATCCATTGTCGCTTGTCGATGATTTGTTGCTTCACGGCCTCGGTCATGGTGGCAGGGTGGTGGTTGACTGCCCATGTCCTATAGGCTAATGTGTTGGCCAAAATATCCAGGAACTTGCAAGCCGCCAAAGTGTCGCCAGTCACCAGGTTCACCTCGGCCATGCGTTTGATCATGCGCACATTGTGATTGCGCGGTGAGAACGTGCTGGCCATCAGCGCAGCGCGTTCGGCATAGGTCATGTCGCCCAACGTCCAGTACAAATCGCTCATTGTGTTGATAATGAGTTTGGGGGTGGTGGGTCCAATGCTGTAAAGGGTTCCCAACTCAGTGGGTTGGTGGGAGAGGAGAATGTCGGGCAGCCGTCCTTCTTTTGCGACGGCCATGTTGTAGAAGAGGGTCTGTAGCGGTGAGGGA
>CACZNP010000175.1 GCA_902782545.1 uncultured Bacteroidales bacterium | reverse complement strand
CTTGCTGATGACCACAATGCCGAACTTGTGACCTGCGATAAGGTCCATCAGGCTGTGGATATAATCCTCACCGATGTTGTTGCCGGCAAACAGCACCTTGGCCCCTGCCGAGGGTTTGTAGGCCGCAAACGGGTCGCTCAGCGCCTCCATGACGGCCTTTGAGCCCAGATAACTGCCTCCGATACCGATAGCCACTACATAGTCGCAATCCTTGCGCAATCGAGCAGCGCAGCGCTCAAGGGCGGTGAGGGTGGCCTCGTCGATACTCGACGGCAGATGCAGCCATCCCAAAAAATCGTTACCGGCACCTGTGCCGTTTTCCAGTTTCTCAACAGCCGCTTGTGCGGCAGGCCGCAATGCGTCGACATCGGCCTGACTCACTTGGCCCAGCGCATAGCGGTTGTTCACTTGAATGAATTCGTTCATAATTCGTATGATCGTTAAAAAAGTTTTTTTCTAAATGCTCTTGGTGTAGGCTCGCCGGCGCTTGTTGTGCACCACCTCAAAGTAGTCCCACTGCGACAGCACCTTGTTGTTGAGTTCCAACTCGGGATTGCTCTCGGCCCACTCATAACCACGACGGATGAACACCGGAATCAGGTCGGTGAACAACAGCGAGTTGACTCCCTTGTTTTGATATTCAGGTTTAACGGCCACCAGCATCAAGTCCACAATGTGCGAACTGCCCTTGAAGGCTCTCAGCAGGTGCCACCAGCCCCATGGGAGCAAGCGGCCTCGGCCTTTGATGAGGGCATGCGACAGCGATGGGATGGAAATGCCCACTCCCACCAATGTTTCGTCCTCTTTGACAATAAGAGAAATGTGGTCCAGCGGCAGATAGGGCAGATAGAGTTTGATGTAGTGCTGTATCTGCTCCTCGCTCAATGGAGAATAGCCAAATAGCGAGTCGTAGGCCTCATTGATGACGTTGAAAATGGCATCGCCGTATTGCTCCACCAGTTTTTTGCGCGACGTGAAGCGAACCGTGTGCAACTTGAAGCGCGACCGCACTATGTCGGCCACACGTTGCATCTTGTCGGGGATGGCATCGGGCACCATGATTTTCATCTCTATCCAGTCCACGTCTTTTTCAAACCCCAATCGTTCCAAATGGTCTTTGTAGTAAGCGTGGTTGTAGATGGTGGCCTGGGTCACCAGTTGGTCAAATCCCTCAACAAGACACCCTTCGCGGTCCATATCGGTGAATCCCAACGGCCCTGTGAGGCGGGTCATCCCTTTGCCTTGTGCCCACTTGGTTACTGCAGCAAACAAGGCATCGACCACTTCCGGATCATCGATAAAGTCGACGAACCCGAATCGGCCTTCCTTTTTGCCCATTCGCTCGTTCACCACATTGTTGATGATGCCGGCTATGCGTCCTGCGGGTTTCCCATCGCGGAAAGCCATGTAGTACACACTCTCGCAGAACCTGAATGCCGGATTCTTGGTCGGGTCGAGCGTGTCCACCTCGTCCGACACCAGTGCCGGCACGTAGTACGGATTGTCGCGGTAGAGCGAGTCAATGGGAAATTTAACAAACTCCTTCAGTTCCCGACGCACGGGGTTGATTTCTCTTATTTCAATAGCCATTCAATCAATAAAAAGTGTTTCTCAATCGATTAGTTTTGCCTTGTCGCTCACCAGGTCATAACTGATGTGGCCGTCGGCGGTGCGCATGCGCAACACACGGTTGTCATCACCAAACCCGATTTCACTGGGCGATGATTCGCCGGCCGACGGGGTGTATATGACAAAATATTTGCGGCTGTTCTTGTTGAACCCGTAGACCGCCCCTTTCTTGTCGCTGAAGACGATATAGGATTCGCTCTCAATTTTCTTGTGCATGTCCTTGAGGTTGAAGATGGGCTTGTCGTAGGAAGCGGCCTTCATTTTCACTTCTTCGCCACCCTTGAGCGATGTCAGGCTCTCGCCGTTGTCATGTTTCCACTTGGCCCCGGCGTTCTCAGGCCCACTCAACGCTTTTTCCTCTTCGGCCTTCTCTTTCGCTTCTTGCTCGGCTTTCAGTTCCTCCTCGGTGGGGAAATAAATCTTCTTGATCGATGTGGCTTCCTGTTGCAGGAACTTCATTTCGGGACTGTTGGTGGATTGTAACGGCTTGCCGTAGACGTACAGGCGGCCATCCTTCGATTTCACCGGACCATCGTAGTCAAGGGTCATGAGTTTCTTGTTGTTGATGTCGTACAGACTCAGCGACACGCGGCCATTCGAGCCCTCACCGCCACCGCCGTCGGGAGCGTTCATATAGGCGAAATAGATGCAATCCTTGCCGTTCACTTTCACGGCACGCGGCACTTGGTTGATGTCGGCAATGAGCGAACTGTTGTCCATGGTGATGGTACGGCCGTTGAGGTACTGGGTGTGCAGGGGTTCTATATTCCAAATGCTACCGCTGCGGGTGAGCAGGTAAACCTTGAAAAACGAGCGGTTGGTGGAGTTCGACTGATAAGTCACACCGGCAATGCGGTCGGGGGTTTCTCCGCCATCACCGGGGAATTTCACCGCTGCGCCAGCCGTTGCGCCGTCGCCCATGAGGTTGTTGCGGTTGAGTTCGGCCGTGAATATCGACATCGGGTCGAGCCCGGTATCGGCCTCGCTGGTAGCCACTGCCGTGGTGTCGTTCGTCTCGGGATTCAAGCGGTCATTGTTGCCATTGCAGTTGCGCATGAGCATGAGCGCGCCGATGAGAATCACGGCAGCCAGAATTCCCAGGAGCAAATTGCGGTTGAAGTTAGAGCGAGGCTCGTCATCTTCATCCTCCTCATCGTTGTTCACAACAGGGGGTTCGGGCTCACGCGCCGGTTGCTGCCACGCATCATTGGCCAGACGTTGGGGCTGGGGTTGCTGGGGCTGGTTTTCACGCCCCACCACAGGCACCGCAGCCACCCGAGGGCGCTCGGCATGTTCCTCGGCCATGTCGTTACGCACCATCTTACCGCACTTGGGGCAGAACACAGAGTTGGCAGGAATCATCTCGCCACACGATGGGCATTGCACCTCCTGCTTGAGGGGCGTACCGCATTGGTTACAGAAAAGCGACCCTTCGGGCGCCATATTGCCACAATTTGGACACTTCATAGTTTTTTCAGTATTAATGGTTTTAACACGCAAAGATAGTGTAAATTATAGGATAATGCAACATTTTCACTATCTTTGCAACCGCAAAACATGAAAAGCGCTATCAACAACATAGTGTTCTATTTGCTCTACGGCGTGTGGTACACACTGTCGTTGCTTCCCATGTGGCTTCACTACCTCATGGCCGATGTGCTCTATGTGATTATCGCCCATCTCATTCGTTACCGGCGCCGTGTGGTGCGCAAGAACCTGGCCAGCGCCTTCCCCGAAAAGACCGAAGCCGAACGCAGGAGCATCGAGAGGGAGTTTTACCACTTCTTTTGCGATTATATCGCCGAGACCGTGAAGTTTGCCACCATGTCGCACCGCCAAATGCGACGGCGCATGACCTTTGAGGGCACGGAACAAATCAACGAGTGCATGGCTCGCGGCCAGAGTGTGGCCGTGATGTTGGGACACTACGGTAATTGGGAGTGGGCCGTGTCCATCAGGCTGTGGCTCAACCACCCCACCGCCGCCATAGGACACGTCTATCACCCACTGGAAAACGTGGCCATGAACCGTCTTTTCCTCACCGTACGGAACCGTATGGGGTCGGAAAGCGTACCCATGGGCGAGACACTGCGCTGGATTTTGGCGGCCAAGCGCGAGGGAAGGCCGTCGGGACTGGGCTACATCAGCGACCAGGTGCCCGTGTGGCATAACATCCACCATTGGGTCAATTTCTTCCATCAAGAGACACCTGTCTTCACTGGCGTGGAACGCATTGCCCGCTCACAAAACCAGGCCGTATTCTACCTTGATGTGGAACGGGTGGGACGAGGCTACTACAAGTGCCGTGTGGAACCCATCACCGTTGAGCCGGCCTCAAAGTCACCATATGCAATTACCGATGCCTATTTTGAGCGGCTTGAAACCACTATCCGCCGTGCTCCGGCCTACTGGCTGTGGAGTCACAACCGATGGAAACGCACACGCGAAGAGTTTAACCGACGCTTCGAGGTGGTCAACGGCCGTGTGATTGAGCGAATCAAGGCGTGATCACAGAGCAATCTTCTCACTCATTGCTTGCCAAATGAAAAAAATCAGACAATACTTTACCGACGCCCTTGCCCGATACCGACAGTGGCAACGCAATTACAAACTGCACCTCGTCACCACCATGAGCGATGAGCGGCAACATTGCCACTGCTGCGACCACGACTATGTGGGCAACTTTTGCCCCGTGTGTGGACAGCGTGCTGGCAGCAAACACATCACATGGGCCACTGTTTGGAAGGGCGTGCTGGATCTGTGGGGAGTGGGAACACGCTCCCTGCCCTACTCGGTGTGGCAACTGATTTGGCGACCGGGTTACTTCATGGCCGACTACATCAGCGGTCGGCGCCAAGTGAGTTTCCCGCCCATCAAGATGCTGGTGTTTGTGGCACTGGCTATACTTTTTCTTGTGAACAGGTTTTTCCCCGATCAATCCGACGATGACCTCACACATATGACCGAGGGGTTGGAGATAATCGAGCAGGCCACCGTCTGGTTTTCACATCACTACGACTGGGGGGCTCTTGTGTGTTTCTCTTTCTTTATCCTGCCCACTTACATCATTTTCCGCTACTCACCTCGCTGCCCACACCACACCCTGCCCGAGGGCTTCTTTGTGCAGGTGTTCAACAGTGTGCAGTTCCTGATCGTATTGCTTCCCATCAATTATCTTACCGATTTGCTTATTCCCAGCAACGATCATGAAGGAATCATTTCTTCGATACTTGCAATGGGCACTATTGCGCTGTTCCTTTACTTAATCGCACGCAATTATCATCAACTGTTCGGATACAATTGGTGGAGTAACACGTGGCGACTGCTGGCCGTGATCGTGGCAGGAATATTTATGCTGTTCGTGTTGATACAGATCGTCTTCTGCTACCACCTTGTCGGGCAACATGAGTGGGTGCGGCTGACGCGCAATGTGTTCCGCAGATTGATTCCCTATGTTCTTGTTTGTGCGCTCATACTTTGGGGAACCCACCGCATCAACCTTCGCAGTTTCAACCGAAAACAGAAACAACTGCACAACGAGGAGACCACCGCCACAGAGGAATCACCCGCAAGCGAATAAGTTCTTTTTCCACAAAAAATCACCGATACGACGAGGGAAATTCAAGGGATACGGTAATTGAACTCATCGAACTGCCGCACACCCATGTCCTGAAGCATTGAGCGGCTGCGGTCCACATCGTCTTGAGCGTTGTAATCGGGGATGTGCGGCAGGCGAACCAACACGCGGTCGGCCATTCCGTCCTGAAGCATGAGCCAGCGCAGATTGTCCAATACCGGACCCATGCCGCTTTGTGTGTAGCGATGATAAATGTCGGGGTTGGTGTCCTTGATGTCGACAAAGAATAAGTCCACATGGGGCAACAAGCGCTCAACGTGCTCACGGGCAACGTGGAGCGACGTTTCCAGCGTGATGTGCCATTGCGGCACCTTGATGGTACAAAAGCGCTCAATGAATTTGCTGTACAACAACGGCTCTCCCCCACCAAACGCAATTCCGCCTCCTGTGGCCAGAAAATACAGGTTGTCGGCTGCCACCAACTGCAGCAACTGCTCTGGTGTGACTCGGCGCCACACCCTGGCCGCGTCGTGGCAGTGGGCATTGAAGCAATAGCGGCAATGCAGCGGACAACCATGGAATCCCACCAACGTGGTCACCCCCTGGCCATCGCTGCCCAAGCGGTGTCGCCGAATTCCGATCAGCGGAGCCTCTAAACCATCAAGGTTTGTCGGGAAGCTCATCGCGGTTGTCGTTAGGGTCTTCGGGCATGGTCTTTCCGTCAACCACGGCCGGTTCTTGCATCATGATGGGTTTCGATATCGAATCGGAAGAAGTCGACGTATTGTCCACTACATTGCAAATGGTGTCGGGGTTGTCTTCCAAGTATCCGTCTTCGGGGGTAACGACGGCACCACATGCCGGCAAGGTCGCCAGGGCCACACCGATGCCCGCAATGGTCACCGCTTTCCCAATCGACTGGCGCAATCTCAACTGACGTTCCAGCCAGCGCACTTCGCGCTCACATGCCGGACAAGTGCCTTGGCAATCACCCTCGTGGTGGCAATCCACGGGCGTGTAGTCAATCTCGTTGGCTCGGGCAATCTCGCTGCGGATGGCCTTCAGCCTCTCGCAAATCTGTTTTCCAAGTTCCATATGGCAATCATTTTCATTGGTTTCGCGGAAAATTCAGCAAAAAATCTTGAAAGCAGCATCGCTGAATTCCTATCAGCGGACACTCTCTAAACCTTCAGGGCTCGTAGGTGCGCAAATTGCGGTTGTCCTCAGGGTCTTCGGGCATGGTCTTTCCGTCAACCTCGGCCGGTTCCTGCATCAGGATGGGTTCCGACAGCGAATCGGAAGAAGTCGACGTCTCGTCCACTACATTGCAGATAGAGTCGGTTTCATCATCCAAGTACCCTCTCTCGGCCGTGTCGGCACAGCCACACGCCGGCAGGGTCGCCAGCGCCATGCTGATGCCGGCCATGGTCACCGCTTTCCCTATCGACTGGCGCAGCCTCAACTGACGTTCGAGCCAGCGCACTTCGCGCTCACATGCCGGACAAGTGCCTTGGCAATCACCCTCGTGGTGGCAATCCACGGGCGTGTAATCAATCTCGTTGGCTCGGGCAATCTCGCTGCGGATAGCCTTCAGCCTCTCGCAAATCTGTTTTCCAAGTTTCATCTAGCAATCATTTTCATTGGTTATGTGGCAAATGTAACAAGAATTCTTGAAAAGTGCATAGCACGGAATGGTTTTTTTATGAGAAATCGGTGGGTTGTGCTCTCTGAGTGAATAAAAAACACTACTTTTGTGCCAACAATTCAAAAACAAGAATTATGGCAGATACTACCAAAAAAGTTGACAAAAACAATAAACTCGAATACAATCCCCAAACCGGCAACCTGCGCGAGAGGCTAGCGAGGGTCAAAGGCACCCGATGGGCACGATTTGGCATCGTGGCCGCCATCTATGTGGGGTGGACGGTGTGGATGGGTAACCCGTGGCTGCTCCTTGCTTTGCCCCTGCTTGCCGACATTTACTTGACGCAATTCATCCCCTGGACAGCATGGAAAGGCATCAAAAACCCTGCGCTGCGCACCGTCATGAGTTGGATTGACGCCATCGTCTACGCTTTGGTGCTGGTCTACTTCCTGTTTTTGTTTGTGGGACAAAACTATCAGATACCTTCGTCCTCGCTCGAAAAAACGCTGCTCACCGGCGACTTCCTGTGGGTGAACAAAGTGGTGTATGGGCCGCGCGTGCCACAAACACCGCTCCACTTTCCGCTGGCGCAGAACACATTGCCGTTTTTCAACTGCAAGAGTTACATCGACAAGCCCCAACTGCCCTACCACCGGCTCAAGGGATTGCGCAAGGTGGAGAGCGGCGACATCGTGGTGTTTAACTTCCCTGCTGGCGACACCGTGGCGCTGAAAGTGCAAAATCCCGACTACTACACACTCATCCACGACAAAGGCCGGGAGGCCGTGTGGAACAACAAAGAGGTGTACGGCGATGTCATCTACCGTCCCGTGGACCGACGCGAGAACTACGTCAAGCGGTGCGTGGGATTGCCCGGGCAGTGGCTGCAAATCGTGAACGGGGTCATCTACATCGACGGTAAGCCGCAACAACAACCCGAGAACGTGCAGTTCCGTTATGTGGTGATGACCGACGGCACCCCCATTTCCCCTGAATTGTTCGACCAGTTGGGCATCAGCCAGGAAGACCGCATTGGCAACGGACAGGTCTACGAACTGTTGCTCACCCAAGCCATGAAACAACAACTGGAAGCATTGCCCTGGGTCAAGCAGGTGGTGCGAGAGGACGATCAGTTCCTGCGCGACAACAATGAGCCATTCTACAACTATGACTGCATGGCCACCTACCCCGTGGGACACGATTACGGATGGACCCACCAGAACTATGGGCCACTGTGGATTCCCAAAAAAGGCATGGCTGTGGACTTGACAATGGAAAACCTGCCCAAGTATGAGCGCTGCATCCGCAACTACGAAGGAAACACCCTGGAGGTGCGCGATGGCGAAATCCTCATCAACGGCAAGCCCACCACCCGATACACCTTCAAGATGGATTACTACTGGATGATGGGCGACAACCGCGACAATTCGCTCGACTCACGCTACTGGGGCTTTGTCCCCGAGGACCACATCGTGGGAACCCCGATGGTGGTGCTCATCTCGTTCGACAAAGACCATTCGCTCTTCCATGGTGGCATACGCTGGAACCGCATCTTCCACACCGCCAATCCCGACAAATAAGTGCACGAGATGTCAACTGTGGTGATGGGCAGCATGTGCGCCGGCAGTGTGCGGTGCTATGCGGCCATGCTGGCGGCGGGAAATGTCATCATCGACCCTGATGAGCGGCACTTGCCACTGCGGCACAGTCACCATCGCTATGCCATAATGGGACCCAACGGTATACAACAACTCACGGTGCCGCTCGTTGGCAGCACACACGCCATGGCAGTGCCCATGCATGCCGTACGCATCAGCGAGCACGGCGATTGGCGGCACCTGCACTGGGGGGCTCTCTACTCGGCCTATGGCCGCACGCCCTATTTTGATTACATTGCCGACGACCTGCATCGCATCATTGTCGACGAGCCACAACCATCACTGCTGCAACTGAACATGTCGCTTCATCGGCTCATTGTCGATTTCCTTGACTTGCCCATACTCACCACTGTCAGCGCCATAGCGCCCGATGACGTTGACGACTTGCGCGGCCGCATCGGAGGCAAAAAACACGACTCTTTGCCCATCGACGATGTGCCCTACTACCAAATGTGGAGCGACCGACATGGTTTCCAGGCTGGACTGAGCATCCTTGACCTTCTCATGAACATGGGACGTGAGGCCATCTTTGTACTCACAAAAATGAACCAGTCTGCCAGCGTTTCTTCCCAATGACGGTTATTCATCCTTTTGCCTTATTTATCACAAAAACGGCCGCTGGTAGGAACCGGCGGTCGTTTTTGTGGGTTGGCGGAGTGAGTTTACTTCTTGTCTTTGAGCAAGTCGCGGATTTCGCCCAACAACTTCTCCTCGGCACTGGGTTCGGGATCAGGCGCGGGTTCTTCGGCTTTCTTCTTGGAAAGTTTGTTCATGGCCTTAATCATGAAGAAGATACACAGGGCCACAATCAGGAAATCAATCACATTCTGGATGAATGCGCCGTACTTCCATGCGATGGTCGTGGCCTCGGTCACCACATTGCCAGCCTCATCAAGCACTGCGGGTACTTCTTTCAACTTCACCGACAGGCTGGAGAAATCCACGTTGCCCATCAGAGCAGCAATGGGAGGCATGATGATGTCCTCAACGAGCGAACTCACAATCTTGCCAAATGCGCCACCGATGATCACACCAACGGCCATGTCCATCACGTTGCCCTTCATGGCAAACTCCTTAAATTCTTTAGCAAAACCCATAATAAATCGTTTTTTGGTGAATAAATATTTAGTTATTAACTCGTATCATTCCAAATTGCAAACTATTAAACAATCTTAATTAGGGAAAAATTTCCGTTATTTTAATTGTTCAGTGAGTCAAATACCAAAAAAAAATCATTAATTTTGCGGTACAAATCTATGCTCCATTGCAAAGGTACAAAATAAAGACAAAACAAACGAATTTTTAATCATTTATATTTAACAATTTTTCAAAACACAATTACTGACTATGACTAAAGTTGCTATTAACGGTTTCGGCCGTATCGGTCGCCTCGCATTCCGCCAAATGTTTGAAGCAGAAGGTTATGAAGTAGTCGCTATCAACGACCTCACCAGCCCCAAGATGCTTGCGCACCTGCTCAAGTACGACACCTGCCAGGGTGGTTTCGCCGGCAAGTTCGGCGAGGGCAAGCACACTGTGTCCTACAAGGATGCCGTGCTCGCTGAGGACGGAAAGACGGTGGTCACTCCGGGTTCCATCACAGTCGATGGCAATGAAATCACTATCTATGCCAAGCCCAACGCTGCTGAACTGCCTTGGGGCGAACTCGGCGTGGATGTGGTGCTGGAGTGCACTGGATTCTATACCTCGAAAGCAAAATCTGCCGCTCACCTGCAGGCTGGCGCAAAGAAGGTGGTCATCTCGGCTCCTGCCGGCAACGACCTTCCCACCATCGTCTACAACGTGAACCACAAGACCCTCAAGGCCGAGGACACCATCATTTCGGCTGCTTCTTGCACGACCAACTGCCTGGCTCCCATGGCCGACGCTCTCAACAAGTACGCTCCCATCGCTTCGGGTATCATGTCGACCATCCACGCCTACACCGGCGACCAGATGATTCTCGATGGACCGCAGCGCAAGGGCGACCTTCGCCGCTCGCGTGCCGGTGCACAAAACATCGTTCCCAACTCGACGGGCGCTGCCAAGGCTATCGGTCTGGTGATTCCTGAACTCAATGGCAAACTCATCGGTTCGGCACAGCGTGTTCCCACCCCCACTGGCTCAACTACGATCCTTATCGCCGTTGTCAAGGGCAAAGACGTGACTGTGGAAGGCATCAACGCCGCCATGAAAGCCGCAAGCAACGAATCGTTCGGTTACAACGAGGACCAGATTGTTTCTTCCGACATCATCGGCATGAAGTTTGGCTCGCTCTTCGATGCAACCCAAACGATGGTTTCCAAGATTGATGACGACACCTATCAGGTGCAGGTTGTTTCGTGGTATGACAACGAGAACAGTTACACCTCGCAGATGGTGCGCACCATCAAGTATCTTGCCGAACTCAAATAAGAACTCCAGCAAGACGAGATTAAACCGTTTCTACTGAATGAATGCCCCTTTGGGATGGTGACCATCGCGGTCACATCGCCCGAAGGGGCATTTTTTGGGACTATACTATAGCAGGGCTAGGAGGGCATCGACGATGTGGCGGTCGTTGCACAAGCGGGGCACCTTGCGCTGGCCTCCCAGTTTGCCGGTTGTTGCCAGCCATCGGTCAAACAATCCCTCTGGTACAATCACCATCGTGGGCGGATCAAGGAAAAGATTGCCCGTGCGCTTGGCGTCGTAGTCACTGTTCACTTGCCGCAGATAACGGTCGAGCAAGGTGATGAATGATTTGGGGTCGGCCGGAGGGCTGGAAAACTCAATGAGCCACTGTTGATGGCCTCGGCGGTTCTCGGCAGCATAAACCGGGGCGGCTGTGTAGTTGAGCACACGCAGTCCCGTGTCGGCCATGGCACGGCTGATGGCGTCGACCTGCGCGGACGAATAGGCGGCAAGCGCCCCGACTCGCTGCCTCTGGCCGAAGTACCCTACTATCAGCTGTGGGCCGACCGGCACGGCTTCCGGCCCGGGCTG
>CACZNP010000174.1 GCA_902782545.1 uncultured Bacteroidales bacterium | reverse complement strand
TCAATTTTTAAATATTTTTATCACATCTGGGCCTCACATGGCCATTGTGACGTTGCCCTGGTGGGAGAAGTGGCCCCCGTGGCAGTCGAAGGAGATGGAGTAGGTTTTGTTCTTTGTGTCGACGGTGGCGGTGAGGTTGGTGACCACAAACTGCTCGGCCGGTGTGGGTGTGCTGCCCATGATCAGATAGGGGATGATATCGGTTCCGCTGTAGGTGATTTGGTCCTTTTGGGTGCTTACGGGTGCGTCGATGCGGATGTTCATTTTGGGAGAGACGCGCTCGCCGATGGAGAACTGCACGTTGTAGAGCATAATGGTGCCATATCCGCTGAATTTTTCAATACCTTGTTGCTGGGTGGGATAGAACGTGAAATGTGCGTCGGTGGATAATTCGTGGACACTGTTCCATGCGCTGTTTGTGGGCGACTTGGGGTCGTCACTGTTGTCATCATCGCCGCATGCCGCAGTTGTCATCATCAGGGCCACAATGGCCATCATTGAAAGGAATTTTTTCATTTTTGTCGTTGTTTATTAATGTTATGTGTTAAAGTTCAATCTCAGTGTTGCCCCCAATGCCCGTCCATGCCCGCGCTGGAGGAATTCGTGCCCTATGGAGACAAAGTAGAAAGTGCGATATCGTGTGCCCGTGAGGTTGGTGCCCCACAACTGCAGTCCGATGTGCTTGAGTTGCAGCGTGGCGTTGGCCCCGAGCAGGGCGTAGAACGGTTGTGTCACCGTGTTTGCCTCGTTCCAGTGAATGTGTCCTGCCCCCTGCACATTGACAGCGAGGGTGAGCGTGCGGTTGTCGCCACCCAGCCCGATGTTGTGCCGTGCCTCTGCGAAGAGGGTGTGAGCCGGCGAGTAGGGCACCTGTTTGTCCTTGTAGTCGGCTTTGCCGTCGTGGTATTTCACAAAGCGCGCGTCGCACCAGCCGTAACTGGCTACGAGGGTGGTGCGCTCGGTGAGCCGTGCTTGCAGGGCGGCTTCGACGCCCAGCGAGCGAGTTTGTCCGGCGTTGGTCATCACGCGCCCCGTGGTTGTGCCGTCGGGGAAGACGGTGAGTTGTCGGTTGCGGCAATCCATGTAGAACAGGCCCACATCGGCCGTCAGGCGGTTGTTGCCCGATGCCAGATGCGCCCCCACCTCGTAGTTCCATGCCCGTTCAGGCTTGTAGCCCACGATGCGGTCCACGTCGTAACTGGCTCCGATGCCCATCATGCCCATGAGCCGTTGCTGCAGCACATCGCTGAACATCTGTGTGTTGAATCCTCCGGCTTTGCTGCCGCGGCTCACGGAGGCATGGATGGTGTGCGGCCGGTTTTCGCTGGGTTGCCACACAACGCTCAGTCGAGGCAGAATCTCGAAAACGTCCTTGGACAGGTGGCCGCGGTCGTCGATGTCGATGGCTTCGTGGCCATGGAGCGAGTCGGTGTGCCGGTTCCAGATGCTGTAGCCGGTATGAGTCTCGCTGTGATAGCGCAGCGTGGAGTGCTCGTAGTCCAGCCGTACGCCGGCGGTCAGCGTCCATTGCCCCAATTGCAGGGTGCTCTGGTGGTAGGCCGCCATGCCCCATGTGGGGCTGGTGAAGTGGCTGCCCAACACAAACTCGCGGGTGTCCCACATCACCGGATAGGCCGGGATGGCCTCGTTCACATGTTCCTCGATGAGGCTGGCGATGCCCGTGTCCTTGAAAGTGACAGGGGCGTCCATGGTCATGTGCCGGTAGAATCCCCACAGCCCCGCCAGCCAGTGATATTGTCCGGCGGCAATGTCCCGCAGCACCAAGTCCTGGGTCACGGCGTGCTCGCGTCGTGCTTGCGTCAAGGTGAAATAGGGCAGTGTGGTGAAGTCTTGGTCCAGGGTCATGTTGTCGTTGATGTACTGGTAACTGGTGATGGACGACAGGGAATACCATGGCCCGCGGTGAGTCACCGTCAGGCCGTCCATCACCGATGTGCGACGGTAGAAGCAGGTGTCGTTGTAGGCGATTTGACCGGTGGCAAGGTATTCGTAGGGGTAGCCACCCTGCCTGCTCACGCTCAGCGACAGCACGTTGGCCACCTGCCACCCGTCGGCCGGCAGCCAGTCCACCTTGATGCGTCCGCTGCCCTGGCGCTCCCAATCGGTGCGGCGTCCGTTGTACTGGTTGGTGAATTCGCCCTCGGTGCTGGTGTAGTAGGCAGTGGCCGCCAGTCCCAGTTGCGGTTTGGGCCGTGCATAATGCCCTCCTCCCAGCCTCCAAGTGTTGTGTGAGCCGTATTGTGCCAGCACACGCGTGCCTTGATAGTTGAGTGGCGACAGCGTGTACACATTCATCACCCCACCCAGGGTGTTGCGCCCAAAGAGAGTGCTTTGCGGCCCGCGTAGCGTTTCCACTCGGCCAATGTCGACCAGGTCCACGTCGTAATTCTCCTTGCACATCACCGGCACGTTGTCCACGGTGAGGCCCACGGCGGGTTGGTCGATGCGGGTGCCGATGCCACGCACATAGATGGTGCTTGTCATCCGCGACCCATAGTCGGGGATGAACACATTGGGCACCTGCGTGGTCGCCGCACGCGAGGTCATCACATTGTTGCGTTCCACATCGCCACGGTCGAGCACAGTGATGGCACTGGCTTGACGCGACAGGTCGGCCGACTGCTTGATGGCAGTGACGGTGACCTCGGCCAGGCGCAAGGTGTCGGGCTCGGCGGCGAGAGCGGTAATGGCAGCGATGGTGGCACAAACGGCCATGCAGATGCGTTGTTTCATGGCCGCAAAATTACGAAACCCGCTCCACACATGCAATCACTACAAGTGGGGATTTTCTGGTGAGCGTCCCGTTGGCCGATGGCTGGGCCGTCATCGTCTCGGTCCCGCTCCAAATGCCATGAATGAAAGGGACGATGGAATACATGGCTTCTATCCGCCTGAACATGAATATTTTTAGAATTAATGTCGCAATTAGTTGCGGTGGGGTGGGGTGAAACTGAAAAAGATTTTGTATCTTTGCGCAACAAAACGCACTGTCTCGGTCGCGCCAAAGCCCTTTGTGAGAGGTAAAGAGGTGTGAGTGAGATGGTTGTGGCGTATTTGTGTTACAGGTCGAGAAAAATACAAACTTAGACTAATATTTATGGATACATCAATTTTCGGTATTCAAAGTACGACACTGGCGGTCACGGCGGCAATCACTGCTGTGGTACTGGTGGCCGGAGCCTTGATTATCGCATGGATTGTGGGGCCTCGCAGTTACACCAAGAAAAAAGGTGAGCCCTACGAGTGTGGAATTCCCACCCGCGGTGATTCAATGGCACAGTTCCATGTGGGTTATTACCTGTTTGCCATCTTGTTCTTGATGTTCGATGTGGAAACGGTGTTCTTGTTCCCGTGGGCAACCATCTGCCGTTCGCTGGGCAATCAGGCCCTGCTGGCCGTGGGTACTTTTCTGGTGATTCTTGTTTTAGGTCTGGCTTATGCCTGGAAGAAAGGAGCGTTGAGATGGAAGTGAAAAAACCTCGCATCAAGAGCATGAAGTATGAAGACTTCAAGGACAATGAGTACATCGAGCAACTCGTGGCCGAGTTGAACGCCGGAGGCGTGAACGTGGTGGTGGGTAAACTCGACCAATTGCTCAACTGGAGCCGCAGCAACTCGCTGTGGCCGTTCTGCTTTGGCACCAGTTGCTGCGCCATTGAGTTCATGTGTCTGGGAGCCGCCCGCTACGACATGGCCCGTTTTGGTGCCGAGGTGGCCCGCAACAGCCCCCGTCAGGCCGACTACATCATGTGCCAGGGAACCATCACCTATCGCATGGCCCCCGCCCTGAAGCGTCTGTACGAACAGATGGCCGAGCCCAAGTATGTGATTGCTTGCGGAGCCTGCACCGTGAGTGGTGGCCCGTTCAAGAACAGTTATTGTGTGGTCAAGGGCATCGACGAGATCATTCCCGTGGATGTGTACCTTCCTGGCTGCCCTCCGCGCCCCGAGGCCATGTTCTATGCCTTGATGCAGTTGCAACGCAAAATCAAGGTGAGCAAGTTCCTGGGTGGTGCCAACCGCAAGGAGAAACGACTGGAATATGTCGCCGAGAAGTGATTTGTGAGACCCAACGTAGAAACAACAACCCTACCTTTTAATAAAATATGGCAGAATTGAAAGATAAAATCAGTGAGTTGTGCCCACAAGCACAATTCGACACCGACGGAGAGTTTCTGTTGGTGACTGTGGACGATGCTCACTGGCACTGCTTGGCACAGGCCCTGAAGGAGAAACTGCACTTCGACTACCTCACCGCCCTGGTGGGTGTGGACTGGAAAGACTCGATGGGATGTGTCTACTACCTGACCAACACCGACACACAGGAGGTGATTCATGTGAAGGTGGCCACTGCCGACCGCGAGAACCCCCGCTTGCACAGTGTGAGTGACCTGTGGTCGGTGGCCAATTACCAAGAACGCGAGGTTTATGATTTCTTTGGCATCGTGTTCATCAACCACCCCGACATGCGCCGCTTTTTCCTGCGTAGCGACTGGGTGGGACACCCCCTGCGCAAGGACTACGACGACAACCCCGAACTCAACCCGCTGCGACTCGACGATGAACCCAACGAGGACTATACCTGCCGCTGGGTGGAGGACGAGAACGGCCAAGTGACCAAAGTGGACGGCAAGGTGTTTGAAGACGATGAGTATGTCATCAACTTTGGGCCTCAGCATCCATCCACGCACGGAGTGATGCGCTACCGCGCTTCGCTCGACGGTGAGATCATCAAGAAGGTGGATGTGGTGAGTGGATACATTCACCGTGGCATCGAGAAGATGTGCGAGAGCCTCACTTATCCGCAGACCCTGCTCTACACCGAGCGCATGGACTACATGGCTGCTCACATCAACCGCCACTGCCTGTGCATGTGCATTGAGAAGGCGCTGGGCATCGAGGTGCCCCATCGCGCGGAACTTATCCGCTTGATGATGGACGAGTTGATGCGTCTGTCGTCGCACCTGCTCAGTTACGGGTGTCTGACTATGGACCAAGGCGCCACCACGGCATTTTTCTACGGATTCCGTGAGCGTGAGTTGATTTATGATATTTTCGACAAGACCTGCGGCGCACGCATGTCGATGAGTTATGCCACCATCGGTGGCGTGGTGGCCGATGTTCATCCCGACTTTGTGAAAGACGTTCGCCACGCTTGCGATGTCATTGAGAAAGCCCTCAAGGAGTATCACCAACTGTTCACAGGCAATGTCATTGCCCGCAACCGCATGATCGGCGTGGGATTGCTGAGCCGTGAGCAGGCCATCGATTATGCTGTGACCGGTCCCAGTGGACGTGCCAGCGGGGTGCATTGCGATGTGCGCAAAACCCATCCTTACTCGCTCTACAACGAGTTCGACTTTGACGAGGTGCTCGACACAGCGGGCGACAGCATGGCACGCTACATGGTGCGCATGAAGGAGATGGAGCAGAGCATCAAGATTCTGCGCCAGGCCTGCGACAAACTTGAGGCCGAGGAAGGCAACGAATATGTGGCTGCCAAGGTGCCCAAACTCATCAAGTTGCCCGCCGGACACTGGTATCAGCAAGTGGAGGCCTCGCGTGGCGCGTTTGGTGTCTACATCGAGAGTGATGGCGACCCCAAGCCGTTCCAGAAGCCCTACCGCATGCACTTCCAGTCGCCCTGTTTCAATCGGGTGGGTGTGGTGGACCTCACGTGTCGCGACAACATGATTGCCGACCTGATTACCATCACGGCTTCGATCGACTTTGTGATTCCCGATATTGACAGGTAAAGGATTAGAGAACTTAACACTTAACAAGATACGATTATGTTCGACTTTAGTATAGTCACAAAATGGCTTAACCATGTGTTCAATGAGGCCATGCCAGACTGGCTGGCGACGACGCTGGAGTGTGTCATCGTGGCACTGGTGCTGCTGCTGGCCTATTCGGTGCTGGCCATGTTCTACATCATGTACGAGCGTTGGGTGTGCGGCTGGATACAGTGCCGTCGCGGCCCCATCCGTGTGGGTCCTGGCGGCTCGTTGCAGATTTTTGCCGACGTGTTCAAGATTTTGACCAAGGAAATCATCACCCTGTGGCACACCGACAAGTTCCTGTTCTTTTTAGCCCCGTTCCTGGTGGTGATTGCATCGGTGATGACCTTTGCATGCCTGCCTTGGGGCAAGGGAATGCAAATTGTGGACATGAACATCGGCGCTTTCTTCATCATCGCCGTCTCGTCGATTGGCGTGCTGGGAATTCTGCTGGCAGGCTGGTCGAGCAACAGCAAGTACACATTGATTGGTGCCATGCGCAGCGGTGCCCAAATGATCAGTTATGAGTTGTCGGTGGGCATTTCGGTGCTCACGATGGTGTGTCTGGCCGGCACAATGTCGATCAGTGGCATTGTCGAGGCACAGAACGACGGTTGGTTCTTGTTCAAGGGCCATCTGCCTGCCATTGTGGCATTCATCATCTACATCGTTGCAGCCAATGCCGAGAACAACCGTGGCCCGTTCGACCTTCCTGAGGCCGAGCATGAGTTGACCGCCGGCTACCACACCGAGTATTCGGGAATCCATTACGGCCTGTTCTATCTGGCCGAGTATCTGAACCTGTTTGTGGTCAGTGGCATTGCAGCCCTGTTGTTCTTGGGTGGCTGGATGCCTTTGCACATTCCCGGCTGGGATGGTTTCAACGCTGTGATGGATTACATTCCCTCGCTGGTTTGGTTCCTGGGCAAGGCCTTTTTCATGACCTTCGTCTTCATGTGGATACGCTGGTCATTCCCGCGTGTGCGCATCGACCAGATGCTGGCCCTTGAATGGCGTTATCTCATGCCCATAGGGCTGGTGAACCTGGTGGTGATGGCCTTGGTGGTGACCAACGGCTGGCACTTTTGACAATCGATAAAGAATAAACAATAATCACAAAAATCAAGCAAAAACATATTCGTGATGGCAGAGAATTATGGAAAAATAACACAAGTGATTGGCCCCGTGGTCGATATCGCCTTTGAAGGCGAGGGCTCGACCCGTCCGGCCATTTACACCGCGCTCCGTGTGGAACGTCCCGATGGCTCCCCCCTGATTCTGGAGGTGGAACAGCACATTGGTGAGAACACCGTGCGTTGCGTGGCCATGGACAGTACCGATGGATTGAAACGCGGTACGAAAGTGCTGAACTTGGGGCGTCCCATCTCGGTGCCCACAGGTGACCAGGTGAAAGGGCGCTTGCTCAATGTGATTGGGCAACCCATTGACCACTTGGAGCCGTTGGCCGAGGGTGCACGCCGTGCCATCCATCAGCCGGCCCCCGCCTTCTCCGACCTGTCCATCTCGCAAGAAATCCTGTACACGGGCATCAAGGTGATTGACCTGATTGAGCCGTTCTCCAAGGGTGGCAAGATTGGTCTGTTTGGCGGTGCCGGTGTGGGCAAGACGGTGCTTATCATGGAGTTGATTCATAACATTGCCCATGGTCACAACGGCTTCTCGGTGTTCACCGGAGTGGGAGAGCGTACCCGTGAGGGTAATGACTTGCTCCGTGAGATGATTGAGAGCGGCGTGATTCAGTATGGCGACAAATTCCGTGAAGGAATGGCCCGTGGCGAGTGGAATCTTGACGATGTGGACATGGAGGCTGTGGGTAACTCACAGGCCACCCTGGTGTTCGGTCAGATGAATGAGCCTCCCGGCGCACGTCTGCGCGTGGCTTTGTCGGGCCTCACCGTGGCCGAGCAGTTCCGCGACCAGGACGGCGGCGGCAAGGACATTCTGCTGTTTATGGACAACATTTTCCGTTTCACTCAGGCTGGTAGTGAGGTGTCGGCCTTGCTGGGCCGCATGCCCAGCGCTGTGGGTTATCAGCCCACACTGGCCAGCGAGATGGGTAAGTTGCAGGAGCGCATCACCAGTACCAAGAGTGGCTCGATCACCTCGGTGCAGGCCGTGTATGTGCCCGCCGACGACTTGACCGACCCCGCTCCCGCCACCACGTTCAACTTCCAGGATGCCACTTGCGTGCTCAGCCGTAAGATTGCCGAGTTGGGTATCTATCCCGCTGTGGACCCGTTGGCATCGACCTCGCGAATCATGGATCCGCACATCATCGGCGAGGCGCACTACGATGTGGCTCAGCGCGTCATTCACTTGTTGCAGAAGTACAATGAATTGCAGGACATCATCGCCATTCTGGGTGTTGATGAATTGAGCGACGAAGACAAACTGGTAGTGAGCCGCGCTCGCCGTGCCCAGCGCTTCTTGTCGCAGCCGTTCTTTGTGGCCGAGCAATTCACGGGCCTGCCCGGTGTGATGGTGCCGCTGGCTGAGACCATCCGTGGCTTCAAGATGATTCTTGATGGCGAAGTCGACTACCTGCCCGAGCAAGCATTCTTGAGCGTGGGCACTATCGATGAAGCCATCGAGAAAGGCAAGAAACTTCTGGCTCAGGCCGAGAATTAATGGAACAATATATAAGAGATGATGACACTCAAAATCATATCGGCCGAGCAGATTGAGTTCGAGGGCGCGGTGGAACTAGTGACTTTGCCTGGTGTAATGGGGCAGTTCCAAGTGCTCAAGAACCATGCCGCCCTCATTGCCGCTTTGACCAAAGGCACAGTGAGTTGGGTGGCCGAAGGCCGTACCGAGAGCCGCGAAATTCATGGTGGCGTGGCCGACGTGAAGAACAACGTGGTGTCGGTTTGCTTGTATTGAGAATATACACAAGATTATGAAAGGTAAAATCATAGCGTATGTTGTCGGATTAGCGGTAGTGGTGCTAATGGGACTGGGCTATTACAGTTCGGTCCAGCACCGGGCGCACAGCGGCAACAGCGAGTTGAACCCCAAGGAGACCATTTTTGAGCACTTGGGCGATGCCTACGGCTGGGAGGTGCCCTTCAACCACAGCAGTCGCATCCCCCTTCCCATCATCGCATGGGGCCAGGATGGCCTGCACTGCTTTATGAGCAATCGCATCACGGGCGGAGAGACCTTCGAGGGATTCAAAATCTCCACCAGCGAGGAACATCACGGCAAATTGGTTCAAGTGCTGCCCGATGGCAGTGAGGTGCGCCCCTGGGATTTCTCCATCACGAAGAATGTGGCGGGAATCATCATTGCGGCCATCGTCGTGGTTATCATGGTGATGGGATTGCGGCGGTGGTATGCCCGCAACGGCATGAAAGCGCCACGTCGCGCCACGGGGTTCCTGGAACTTGTGGTGGATTTTGTGTACAGCGACACAATCCGCCCCATTCTGGGCAAGCACGCCGCCAAGTATGCCCCCTATCTGCTCACAGCGTTTTTCTTCATTCTGACGATGAACCTGCTTGGGCTGATTGTGATTTTCCCCGGAGGTGCCAACCTGACGGGTAACATTGCCGTGACCTTGGTGCTGGCTTTGCTCACGTTCTTGATCACCACATTCAGCGGCACGCGGGAGTACTGGAAGGAAATCTTCTGGCCCGAGGTGCCCATGGCGCTCAAGTGCCCTGTTCCCATGATGCAAATCATCGAAGTGCTGGGTATCTTCACCAAGCCGTTGGCATTGATGATTCGTCTGTTTGCCAACATGATGAGCGGCCACATGGTGGTGCTGGTGCTGGTGTTGCTCATTTTCATCTTCACCAATCTGTTTGGTGTGGTCGTTGGTGGTGGCACGGCATTGTTCTCGGTGGCATTCACCTTGTTCATGCTGTTGCTCGACACGCTGGTGAGTTTCATTCAGGCTTATGTGTTCACCATCTTGAGCACCATCTTCATATCCATGGCGCTGGTGGAACCCCACCACGCCGAGTCGACACATTGAGAAAACATTAAAAACAAAATATTAACAATTAAAACTTTAAGATTATGTTAGGAATGATTTTAGCAGATGCTATGGCAAACTTGGGCGCTGCAATTGGCGCTGGTATCGCAGCAGTGGCTGCCGGTATAGGTATTGGTAAGATTGGTGGCTCGGCCATGGAGGCCATTGCCCGTCAACCCGAGTCTACCGGCGACATCCGCAGCAACATGATTGTGATTGCTGCTCTGATCGAGGGTGTGGCTTTCCTGGCCCTCATCGTTTGTGTGCTTGCTATCATTATGTAATTCTTTCGGTTTCTCATGGAACTTTTCACGCCTGAATTTGGCCTGGTGTTCTGGATGTTTGTGGCATTCCTGTGCCTGTACTTCATCCTTGCCAAGTATGCATGGCCCTTCATCATCAAGAGTATGGAGGATCGTGCCAACTTGATTGACAAGGGTGTGGCCTATGCACAAGAGGCCAAGTCAAAACTGGACAACGCCAAGGCCGAGGCCGACAAGGTGCTGGCCGATGCACGACTGCAACAGGCCGACATCTTGCGCGATGCGGCCAAGATGCGCAACCAAATCATCGAGGATGCGCGTGGCGAGGCCGCCATCGAAGCCAAGAAAGTTTCGCAAGCGGCTCAGGTATCCATCGAGCAGGCTCGCAAGGAGACTGAGAAGCAACTGCGCCAGGAAATAGGTGAAATCGCACTGCAAATCGCCGAGAAAGTGATTCGACGCGAGGTTGCCACCGACAAGGCGCAGCAGGAACTGGTTGAACAGTATCTGAGTGAGGTAGAGACCAAAAACTGATGAACTATGAGTGACGGACTGATTCCGCGGCGTTATGCCAAAGCGCTTTACAAACTGGCCGTAGAAAATGGCGATGCCGACCAAATCTACGCCCAACTCAAGCGGCTCAACTTCCGCTACACGGCCATCGACGAACTGAAGCGCGTGGTGCTCAATCCCTATATCCCCGATGAGGAGAAGGGACGCGTCATGCTCGAAGCCGCTGGTGCCAAGCCCGGAAGTTCGCTCGACAAATTCATCTTGCTGGTCATCCGCAACAACCGTGCCGGTTTCTTGCGGAAGATAGCCCTCTCTTATGTGAACCTCTATCGTGCCGAGCACAACATCGCCAAGGTGGAGATTGCCACTGCCAGCGAATTGCCGACCAAAGAGGTCGATGCCATAGTGGATGTTGTCAAGCAACGGCTGGGCGACATGACGCTCGAAGTGGAACAAACCGTCAAACCCGACTTGATTGGCGGGTTTACCGTCAAGATTGACGACATCCTGCTCGACGCATCGATCAAGAATGAATTGAAGACATTGCGTTTAAAACTCCAAAAGTAAAAAACATTTCTTACAGATGATTAACCCAAGCGAAATATCCGACATACTAAAACAGCAACTCAGTGACCTGCAACGGAGTGTCACCTTTGAGGAGGTCGGTACCGTGCTCGAGGTGGGCGACGGCGTGGCGCACGTCTATGGCTTGAACAATGTTGAGGCCAACGAACTCGTGGAGTTCGAGAATGGCGTCACCGGCGTGGCCATGAACCTTGAGGAAAGTGATGTGGGTGTGATTTTGCTCAACGAGGTGGACTCGGTTTCCGAGAACATGAAGGTGCGCCGCACCGGTGAAATCGCCTCCATCCAAGTGGGCGAGGGGCTGCTGGGACGCGTAATCAACGTGCTGGCCGAGCCCATCGACGGCAAGGGACCCATCGACGGCGACCGCCTGCGTCTGCCGCTGGAGCGTAAAGCCCCTGGCGTGATTTTCCGCCAGCCGGTGAACCAGCCGTTGCAAACGGGTCTCAAGGCCATCGACTCGATGATTCCCATTGGCCGTGGCCAGCGAGAACTTATCATTGGTGACCGACAGATTGGCAAGACTGCCATCGCACTCGACACCATCATCAATCAGAAAGGTGGCTACGAGGCCGGCAAGCCCGTGTACTGCATCTATGTGGCCATCGGTCAAAAGGCTTCGACGGTTGCGGCACTGGTCAACAAACTCGAAGAGCAAGGGGCTTTGCCCTACACCATCATAGTGGCTGCCACAGCAGCCGACTCGGCCTCGATGCGTTACTATGCGCCCTTTGCGGGAGCAGCCATCGGCGAGTATTTCCGTGACACCGGTCGCGATGCGCTGGTCATTTACGATGACCTGTCGAAGCATGCTGTGGCCTATCGTGAGATTTCGCTGATCCTTAAGCGTCCGTCGGGCCGCGAGGCTTATCCTGGCGATATTTTCTACTTGCACAGCCGCTTGCTGGAACGCGCCGCGAAAATCAACGAGAACCAGGATGTGGCCAGTGTGATGAATGACCTGCCCGAGGCCCTCAAGCCCATTGTCAAGGGTGGTGGGTCGCTCACGGCACTTCCCATTATCGAGACGCAGGCTGGCGATGTGAGTGCCTATATTCCCACCAACGTGATTTCCATCACCGACGGCCAGATTTATCTGGAGACAGCCCTTTTCAATGCAGGTATCCGTCCGGCAGTGAATGTGGGTATCTCGGTGAGCCGTGTGGGTGGCAACGCGCAAATCAAGTGCATGAAGCGTGTGGCCGGTACCCTCAAGATTGCCCAGGCACAATACCGTGAACTCGAGGCGTTCACCAAGTTTGGTGGCGACATCGACCCGGTGACCGCCCGCACCATCGACACCGGTCGCAAGAACGAGCGGCTGCTGGTGCAACCCCAGTACGAGCCCATGGCCGTCGAGGAACAGGTGGCAGTCATCTACTGCGGTGTGAACGGCTTGCTCCAAAAGGTGCCCGTGGAGCAGGTGGGCGAGTTTGAGAAATTGTTCATCCATTACTTGCGAGGCAAGCATCAGGCCGATGTGCTCGACGTGTTGCGTCAAGGCAAGATCGATGACGATGTGACCGAAAAACTCAAAGCCGCTGCCCAGGAGATTATCGCCAAGTATGCCCAATGAACTGAAGAAACTTGACCTATGTCAACACTACGAGAATTAAAAACCCGCATTGGTTCGGTCGCCTCGACACAGAAGACGACAAGCGCCATGAAGATGATTTCGTCGGCCAAGATGCGTAAGGCCACGCAGCAACTTCAGCGATTGTCGCCCTACCGCACGATGGTGCAGAGTGTCATCAGTCACCTGCTGGTCACCGATGAGCATTTTGAGTCGGCATTGATTGCCGAGCGCGAAGTGCAGCGTGTGGCCTTGGTGGTGTTTGGTAGTGACGATGGCTTGTGCGGTGCTTTCAACATCAACATCTTCAAGCAGTTGCTCGCCACCATCGATAGCGTGCGAAAGCAGTACGGCGACCATGTTCAAGTCACGGTTGTTCCTGTGGGCCGCAAACTCACCAAGGCGGTGTCGAAAATTGCCGGTGACGATTTGCGGATGCTCAAAAACGAGCACTTGAACACACGCAGCACCCATGAGGAGTTGCATGATTTCACCGACGACCTGAAGACTCGTTTTCTGGAGGGTGAATTTGACCGTGTGGAGGTGTTGTACGTGCGTTTTAAGTCTCCCAGTCGACAGGTGTTCAGCAGGGACCAGTTACTGCCAGTCAGTTATCAGGCGTTGGCCGAGAGCGTGGATGCCCGTGCGGCCAATTCTCCTTGCCTGTTTGAGCCCGATGCCGCCACAATCTTTGACAGCGTGCTGCCCTTGCACATCCGTGCCATGATGCAGGATGTGTTCACGCAGAGTGCTGCCAGCGAGCAGGCCGCCCGAGTGATGGCCATGCAGACGGCCAGCGACAACGCCAAGGAACTGCTCGACTCGCTCAATTTGGAGTACAACAAGTTGCGCCAGCAGAGCATTACCACCGAGTTGCTCGACATCTTGGGCGGACAGGTAGAACGATGAAAGTTGAAATAACGGTTATTGACACTAAAAAATAACACTTAAAACTTAGATATGAGCATTAAGGAGTATTTCGCCTCACTTTTCAGCGGCTTTGTCAGCCTGTTGAAAGGAATGGCGGTCACCGGCAAGGAGTTGGTGACACCCAAGGTCACGGAGCAGTATCCCGAGAACCGCGACACCCTGCACATTCCTGACCGTTTCCGTGCCACGTTGCAGTTTATCTACGACGCCGACGGCAATCACAAGTGCACGGCATGCCGCACCTGTGAGCGCAATTGTCCCAATGGCACCATCACCATCACAACGCGCACGGTAGACATGCCCAATGGCAAGAAGAAGCAAAAACTGGACAAGTACATCTATGACTTGGGCAGTTGCACATTCTGCGACCTGTGTGTCACCTCGTGCCCGTTCCACGCCATTGAGTTCAGCAACGATTTTGAGCAGGCGGTGTTCCGTCGCGAGTCGTTGGTGAAGCAACTTAACTACCTGCCCGAGAAAGATGAGCCGGTTCCCGCTCCCCAGCCTGCGGCTGCAGCCCCCGGCGGTGCTCCGAGTGCAGAAACCCCCGATAATCAAGAAAAACAATAAACATGGAATCAGTAGGAAATATCATTTTGTATTTCGTTATAGCGATTGCAATCATCGTGTTTTCGGTGCTGACCGTCACCACGCGGCAAATCCTGCGCTCGGCCACCTACCTGCTCTTTGTGCTCTTTGCCACGGCCATCCTCTACTTCCAGATGGATTATCAGTTCCTGGGAGCCGTTCAGATAGCCGTGTATGCAGGCGGCATTGTGGTGCTGTTTGTGTTTGCCATCCTGCTCACCCACAAGCCCGGTGCCGACGCTGAGCCCCTCTCGACCCATCGTCGCTGGCTGGGTTTGTCGGCAGCGGTGTTGGGCATTGCCGTGTGCGGTTATGCGGTGTTCAGTCATGCGGCGTTCTGTGGACGTCAGTTGGCCACCGTAGCCGACTTGGACATGGCCACCATAGGTCATTTTCTGTTGAGCACCGACAAGTGGGGCTATCTGTTGCCCTTTGAGGCTGTCAGCATTCTGTTGTTGGCTTGTATCATAGGTGGAGTGGTTATTGCCCGTAAAAGATAAGGAGGAAGGATTATGAACTTGACGTTATTGATGTATCTCATTCCCAGCCTCTTCATGTTTGGCTGTGGTGTGTACGGGTTCATCACCCGCAAAAACATGATTGCCATCATGATTTCCTTGGAGTTGATGCTCAACTCGGTGGATATCAACTTTGTAGTTTTTAACCGCTATTTGTTCCCCGGACAGTTGGACGGCATGTTCTTCACCCTGTTTGCCATAGCCATTGCGGCTGCTGAGACAGCGCTGGCCCTGGCCATCGTGATTAACATCTTCCGTGCCACCAAGAATGTGGACATTCAGCAAATCCTCAAACTGAAATTCTAACGATTATGCCATTAAGTTATACGATAGCAGTTATAGCCATTCCGCTGTTCATGTTCCTGTTCTTGGGACTGGCAGGCGTGAAAATGAGTAGAAAACTCACAGGAGTGCTGGGTGTGTTGGGCATGGCGGTCACAACGGTGATAGCCTACGGTGTTGCGCTGACTTATTTCTTTGGGACAGGGCAGGGCCAGATTGCCGATGGTGTGCGCCAAGCGGTGACGGTGTTCAACCCCGATTGGTTGTCATTTACCGACACGCTGGTTGTGCGCATGGGCATCTTGCTCGACCCCATCGCCGCCATGATGCTGATTGTGGTGTGCACCGTCTCGTTCATGGTGCATCTCTACAGTTTGGGCTACATGAGCGATCACGACGGCAACCCCGAAGAAGGTTTCCAGCGTTACTATGCCTTCTTGGCATTGTTCACCTTCTCGATGCTGGGACTGGTGGTGGCCACCAATTTGTTCCAGATATTCGTGTTCTTTGAGATGGTGGGTGTGTCGTCCTATTTGCTCATCGGGTTCTATTACAGCAGCCCTGCCGCCAATCATGCATCCAAAAAAGCATTTATTGTTACCCGTTTGGCCGACTTGTTCTTCCTGCTGGGTATCATGATACTGAGTTACTACACAGGCACATTCGACTTTAATCAGTTGGTGTTCGGTTCCAATGGTGCCAATGACATGGCAGTTGCCCAAAGCGCCATTGCGAGCGCCGGAGGGGCCACCTTCTTGGGTTGCTCGGTCACGGCTTGGGCACTGACGTTTATCTTCATTGGCGGTGCCGGCAAGAGTGCCATGTACCCGTTGCACATTTGGCTGCCCGATGCCATGGAGGGTCCCACGCCTGTGTCGGCCTTGATCCATGCTGCCACGATGGTGGTGGCCGGTGTGTTCCTGGTGGCACGTCTGTTCCCGCTCTATGTGATTGAGCAGGGTGCTATGGAAATCATTTGTGTGGTGGGTGCTTTCACAGCATTCTATGCCGCGGCCATCGCCTGTGTGCAGAGCGATATCAAGCGTGCGCTGGCATTCTCCACCATCTCTCAAATCGCTTTCATGATGACCTCGTTGGCGGTGAGCAGTGCCGATGGCGCCTTGATAGAGATACACGGTGGCACCGGATTGGGCTATATGGCCTCGATGTTCCACCTGTTCACGCACGCCATGTTCAAGGCGTTGCTTTTCCTGTGTGCCGGTGCCATTATCCACGCCGTTCACAGCAACGAGAACGACAAGATGCACGGCTTGCACAAATTCATGCCCATTACCAGTATCGCATTCCTCATTGGCTGTTTGGCCATTGCGGGCATCCCGCCGTTTGCAGGCTTTTGGAGCAAGGATGAGATTCTGGTGGCTGCCTATCACAAAGGCTTCTTCTGGGGGCTGTGGATGAGCATGGTGGCCGGAATGACGGCATTCTACATGTTCCGCATTTATTTCCTGATTTTCTTCTGGAAGAAACACGAAGTGCACACGCATCATGCGCCCAAGGACCAGCCCTGGACCATGACGTTGCCGCTCATCATCCTGGCTGCCGTCTCGGTGGTGGCAGGATTTGTACCGGCCCATGACCTGGTGACTTGGAACGGCCATCACCTGCACACCCAACTTGACTGGACAGTGGCAGGGTCGAGTGTGGCGATTGCCCTTGTGGGCATTCTGCTGGCCTACAAACTCTATTTTAAAGAGAACGACTTGCCCGAGCGCATGAAGAACGCTGCCAGCGGGTTGTGGACAGCGGCCTATCACCGTTTCTATATGGACGAACTCTACCAGTTCATCACCCACAAGGTGATTTTCCAGGGCATCTGTGTTCCCATTGCGTGGTTTGACCGCCACATCATCGATGGTTTCTTCAATATGCTCGCCAATGCCACCGGCTCGGCCTCGTTTGCCATCCGTCGGTTGCAGTCGGGCAGTGTGCAAAGTTATGTGTACATTTACCTGGTGGGTGCCCTTGCCTTGGCAGCGGTCACGATGGTGTGTGTGTTGATTTGATAATGACAGTCCTTTAAAATGACGATAAAAAGATGGAAATTTTCAGTAATCCTTTGATTTATTTCGTGATTATCCCCATGCTCACGTTGCTGGGGCTGGCGTTTTGCAATAACCGTGGCATACGCGCCATCAGGACTGTAGCCGTTGTCGGTGCAGTGGCACTGGTTGCCCTGGCCGTGTATCTGGTGTGCCTGTTCTTGCAGGCACGTGGAGCCGGCGACACCAGCGAGATGATTTTGCAGAGCAAGGTCACCTGGTACGCACCGTTCAACATCGAATTGGCACTGGGTGTTGATGGAGTGAGTGTGGTAATGATCCTGCTGTCGGCGTTCATCGTGTTTGCGGGCGTATTCGCTTCGTGGAAGATGGATCCGCTGCCCCGGCAGTTCTTCCTGTGGTTCTTCCTGTTGTCGACAGGTGTGTTTGGTTTCTTCATCTCGATAGACCTGTTCACGATGTTCATGTTCTACGAGGTGGCCCTTATCCCCATGTATCTGCTTATTGGAGTGTGGGGCAGCGGCAACAAGAACTACAGCGCCATGAAGTTGACACTGATGCTCATGGGCGGCTCGGCATTCTTGATGCTGGGCCTGATTGGCATTTACTTCCACAGCAGCGCCGACGGAAACCTGACGATGAACATTCTCGACATTGCCCACAACGATGCCATCCCGCATCAGTGGCAAATGTACCTGTTCCCACTCACGTTTGTGGGATTTGGTGTTCTGGGTGCGATGTTCCCGTTCCACACATGGTCGCCCGACGGTCATGCTTCGGCCCCCACGGCGGTGTCGATGCTTCATGCCGGCGTGCTGATGAAGTTGGGAGGCTATGGCTGTTTCCGCATTGCCATCTATCTGATGCCTTATGCCGCCAGCGAATTGGCATGGATTTTCCTCACGCTCACGGGTATCAGCATTGTGTACGGTGCTTTCAGCGCCTGTGTGCAGACCGACCTCAAGTACATCAACGCCTATTCCAGCGTGAGCCACTGCGGCATGGTGCTGTTTGCCATCCTCATGTTCAACACCACGGCGATGACCGGTGCGGTGCTGCAGATGTTGTCGCACGGCTTGATGACAGCCTTGTTCTTTGCGCTCATCGGTATGATTTATGGTCGCACCCACACGCGCGACATCCGCGACATGGGTGGCATGATGCACATCATGCCCTATCTGGGCGTGGGATATGTTCTCGCCGGCTTGGCCTCGCTGGGCTTGCCGGGCCTGAGTGGTTTTGCGGCCGAGATGACCATCTTCTTCGGGTCGTTTGAGAATGCCGATTTGTTCCGCCGCGTGCTCACCATCATCGGTGCCAGCAGCATTGTCATCACCGCGGTCTATATCCTGCGCGTGGTGGCCAAGTTGCTCTTTGGCGAGGTGCAGGACGAGCATCACCGCACACTCACCGATGCCTCCTGGGAGGAGCGCCTGTCCACCGCCACACTCATTGTGTCGGTGGCCATTATCGGTTGCTTCCCCAACTTCTTTGTGAATATCATCAGCGACAGTTTCCTGCCGGTGGTGAATGCCTTGAAGGACTACTTCCCGGTGGCCGGTTTGTGATAATGAAAGTGTTGAATCTTTAAAAAACTTGATAATACAGACTTATGGATTATTCTCAATTTTTATTGATGCCGCAAGAACTTGGCCTCTTGCTTGTGTTCTTGCTTGTGTTTATCTACGACACTTTCATGCCGCAGCGCTCGCAGGACAAGTTGCCCTTGTTCACGACCATCCTGTTTGCCCTGTTCACGATATACAGTTTTGTCCCCTGTCAGATGGGTCATGCCTTTGGCGGAATGTTTGAGGCCAACCCGGCTACTTGGGTGATGAAGAACATCCTCAATCTGGGTGTGCTGCTGGTTCTGCTGCAGTCCATCAAGTGGAGCAACAGCGATCATGTGGCAGTGCGCCGCGGCGAGTTCTTCGAGTTGTTGTTGCTCACGTTGCTGGGCATGTATCTGATGATTTCGTCGCGTCACTTCCTGTTGTTCGTCATCGGACTGGAGACGGCCTCGCTGCCCATTGCCGCATTGGCCGCCTTCGAGAAGAAGTATTACGAGTCGCGCGAGGCCGCGGCCAAGTACATCTTCACCGCGGTGTTCTCAAGCGCCATTTTCATGCTGGGCATCTCGTTTGTCTATGGCATGAGCGGCTCGCTCTACTTCACCGACATCGCCACCAGTATCATCGGCCACAAGAGCGCGTTGCTCATTGCCGCCGTTGCATTTGTCATTGCCGGTGTGGGCTTCAAGTTGTCGCTGGTTCCGTTCCATCTGTGGACGGCCGATGTGTATCAGGGTGCTCCCACGGCAGTGACGAGTTATCTGTCGGTCATCAGCAAGGGTGCGGCCGCATTCTCCTTCCTGGTGATACTTGTCCAGGTGTTTGGCTCGGCCTATGCCGATGTGTGGGAGTGGATGCTCTATGCACTCATCGTGCTCACCATCACCCTGGGCAACCTGTTTGCCGTGCGTCAGCGCAATCTCAAGCGTTTCCTGGCGTTCTCATCGATTTCGCAGGCTGGCTACATCATGCTTGGCATCATCGCTGTGAACACCACCGGCATGGCTTCGATGATGTACTACATTCTGGTCTACATCTTCAGCAATCTCGCCGCCTTTGGCGTGATCGGTGTCATTGAGCGTGCCACGGGCAAGGTGAGCATGGACGACTACAACGGCCTGTTCCGCACCAATCCTTGGTTGGCGTTCACCATGATGCTGGCCATGTTCTCGTTGGGTGGCATTCCGCCGTTTGCCGGTTTCTTCAGCAAGTTCTTCATCTTTGTGGGTGCTTGCCAGCAAGGCAGTGTGGCGATTTATGTGCTCGTGCTGATTGCATTGGTCAATACCATCATCTCGTTGTACTACTACCTGTTGGTGGTCAAGGCCATGTTCCTGCGCCAGGATGATTGCGCCATTCCTTACATCGACAGCCATTGGACCGAGGAACTCGGCCTCACGGTGAGCGTGTTCGGAATCATCTTGCTGGGTGTTGCCAGTGGGGTTTACGCACAGTTCGACGCCATCTCCGAGAGCGTGAAAAACATCTTTGCCCTGATCTGATACATTGACAGGCATTAATACACCGTGGGGGTGAGTGTTACAGCACTCACCCCCACGTGTTATTTGTAAGAAACGGTTATTTGCCTTGCTTTTGTGGTGAAGGATGCTGGGCGAAGTATCGCCAGAGGGGTGCTGCCATGAGGGCTTGGAGCATGTGATTGCCGTTGAGGACGTCATAGACTTGTTGGCGGGTCATGAGCAACACTTCGATGTCCTCGCTGTCATCGAGTTGTTGGTCGCCCAGTTTCTCCACCCCCTCGGCGAGAAAACAGTGGGTGATGTTGTCGCAGATGCTGGGGTTTTGCCCGATGGTCATGATTTCCTGCCACTTGCCGCCGCCGTAGCCCGTCTCTTCGCGCAATTCGCGCCGTGCGGCCTGTTCTGGGGTCTCGCCTTGCTCGGCCACTCCGGCGCACAATTCCAGCAGCACCACGTCCATGGCGTGTCGGTATTGGCGTATCATCACGAAGTCGCCTTCTTGGGTGATGGCGATGACGTTCACCCAGTCGGGGTATTCCAGCACATAGTGCTCGGGGTTGACACGGCCGTCGGGCAATTGCACCTCGTCGACCCGTGCCGTGAGCCACGGCCGCTGGATGATGTAGCGGCTCGACAGCGTGGTCCACTTCTTGATTTCCTTGCTCATGGTTGCAGTGAGTTGAGGTACCAGTGGTACAATGCCGGCACACCATCCTCAATTTCCATGCGGTGGCGCCATCCCAGGCTGTGAAGTCGGCTCACGTCGGTGAGTTTGCGCAGGGTGCCGTCGGGTTTGGTGGCATCCCAGTCCACGCGGCCGTTGTAGGCAACGGTGCGTTGCACCAGTTCGGCGAGTTGCCTAATGGTGATTTCCACGCCGCTGCCAATGTTGATGTGGCAGTTCCGCACATCGGGGTTGTCGCCTTTCACGTCGTCAAAGTCGATATGCTCCAGGCAGTAGACGCTGGCATCGGCCATGTCTTCGCTCCACAGGAACTCGCGAATGGGTTTCCCGGTTCCCCACAGCAACAAGTGGTCACTGTGAATGCCATATTTTGCCAGCATGTCGATGATTTGTGGGTTGCTTGCCTTGCCGTCGACACCCTCCACGGGACGGCCGTCCAAGTCGGCGCGCAGTCCTTCCCAGTTTCCTTCGTTGAGCATCTTTGCCAAGTGCATCTTGCGGATCATGGCCGGCATCACGTGGCTGGTTTCCAGATTGAAGTTGTCGCGCGGCCCGTACAGGTTGGTGGGCATCACGGCGATGTAGTTGGTGCCATACTGCAGGTTAAAACTCTCGCACATCTTCAGCCCGGCAATTTTGGCGATGGCATAGGGCTCGTTGGTGTATTCCAGTGGCGAGGTGAGCAGTGCTGTCTCGGGGATGGGCTGTGGCGCTTCGCGCGGATAGATGCAGGTGGACCCCAGGAAAAGCAGTTTCTTGACACCATGCCGCCAACTCTCGCCAATGACGTTTTGCTGGATTTGCAGGTTTTGGTAGATGAAGTCGGCCCGGTACTTGAGGTTGGCCATGATGCCTCCCACGTGTGCCGCGGCCAGCACCACATATTCTGGTTGCTCGTCATCGAAGAACTGTCGCACGGCGCTGCCGTCCATCAGGTCGAGTTCGGCGTGTGTGCGTCCCACCAGCCTGCTATATCCTTTTTGCTCCAGGTTCCGCCAAATGGCCGATCCCACCAGTCCTCGGTGCCCGGCCACATAGATTTTGCTGTCTTTGTTCATCATTACACGTTTTTCAGGTCATGCTCCACCATGAGCCGCACCAGTTGGTCGAATGAGGTTTTTTGGGGGTTCCATCCCAGTTTCTGCTTGGCCTTGGTGGGGTCGCCCAGCAACTGTTCCACCTCGGCGGGCCTGAAATACTTGGGATCCACCTCCACCAGCACCCGTCCGGTGCCGTGCTCCACACCCTGCTCGTTCAGTCCTTCGCCTTGCCAGTCAAGTTCGATGCCGGCATAGTGGAAGGCCAGTGTGCAAAACTCGCGCACAGTGTGATACTCGCCCGTGGCAATCACATAGTCGTCCGGCTCGGGTTGTTGCATGATGAGCCACATGCATTCCACATAGTCGCGTGCGTAGCCCCAGTCGCGCCGTGCGTTGAGGTTGCCCAGATAGAGTTTGTCTTGCCGTCCTTGTGCGATACGTGCCGCCGCCATGGTGATTTTCCGTGTCACGAAAGTCTCGCCACGGCGCTCGCTCTCGTGGTTGAACAGGATGCCGTTGGCACAGTACATGCCGTAACTCTCCCGATAGTTTTTCATGATCCAGAAAGCATAGAGTTTGGCCACGGCATAGGGGCTGCGCGGATAGAACGGGGTGGTTTCGCTCTGTGGCACTTCCTGCACCTTGCCGTAGAGTTCGCTGGTGCTTGCCTGGTAGATGCGTGTGAGTTTTTCGCGTCCTGTGATGCGCACGGCCTCGATGAGCCGCAATGTTCCTGATGCATCGACGTCGGCGGTGTACTCGGGCACGTCGAACGACACCTTCACATGGCTTTGTGCGGCCAGGTTATAGATTTCGTCGGGCTTCACCGTGGCGATGATGCGGATGAGGCTGCTTGAGTCGGTCATGTCGCCGTAGTGCAGGTTGATGAGGCGTCGGCGCTTCATGTCGCGCACCCATTCGTCCAGGTACAGGTGCTCAATGCGCCCGGTGTTGAAACTGCTGCTTCGCCGCAAGATGCCGTGCACCTCGTAACCCTTGTCGAGGAGCAGTTCGGCCAAGTAACTGCCATCCTGTCCGGTGATGCCAGTGATGAGAGCCACTCGTTGATTGTTCTCGTTCATGATAGATGGATAGTTGTTTGATACGCAAAATTAGTGAATGATTTCCATTGTTGCAAAGTTTTCTCGGTTTGTTCGCAACAATCGTTGTGTGGTGGGGTATTTTTGTGTATTTTTGCGCAAATCTTTCAACAACGACACTAATTATTCATTAAAATTGACAGTTATGAAAAAAATCTACGCATTGATTGCCATGGCACTGCTGGTTTGCCTCCTTTCGCAGGCCCAACACCCGCAGGCTCTGTCGCAGAAAGCCGTTTTCAAGTCCCAACTCAAAAGTGGTTCCGCTAAGGCTCCCCGCTTGTTGAGTGAAGCCGACTTGGTTACCGTACCCGAAGGTGTGACCATTGAGAGAGACTGGATTATCAAAGGCACATTCAAAGCCATGGGGAGTTCGGCCGACGAGGAGTTTGCAGCCCAGGTGGCCTTTGATGGCGATGATGTCTACATCCAAGGCTTGGCCTATTTTTATGAGGACGCTTGGATGAAAGGTCAACTCATTATCAGCGCGAGTGGCACCAAGGCGGTGTTCCCCTCGGGACAGTATGTGGGTACCGATGGCTTTGGTGACGAATTCATGTGCGGCACCAACGACTATGTGGATTTCGCCGACATTGTGTTTTCTTATGATGAAGAGAACCAGACGTTTACCCTGGATAATCATTTGATTGAAAACAAAAATGCCAATGACTATATCGACTATTGGGGCTATTGGGACCCCCTGGAGGTTTACAAGGGTGACCTCGGAGAAGTGCATGTGGTGATTCCGCCTGCCGGTTTGGTCGCCAAGTCCTATGCCTACAATGCCCAAGAACTGCATTACAACGCCTCCACAGGCATCAGTTTCACCGATTACAGTGCCGACCTGAACGTAGGCTTTGACGGCGATGATGTGTACATCCAAGGCCTTTGCAACTATCTGCCCGAGGCGTGGGTCAAGGGCTCGAAGAACGGCGACAAATACGAGTTCGAAATTGGACAGTACTTTGGCTCGTATTTTGGAGTGTACGATATGTATTTGTTGGGGGTTACTGCCGACAATACCAAAGCCTGCAACGTGGTGATGTCGTATGATGCGTCGTCCAACGAGTTTGTGCAGGAAACCTCACTGCTCATCAACGGCAAGCCCGATGAACCCAGTTACTACAATTGGTATTATGTGGGTTCGACCATCACTGGTTCGGTGACCGGTGTCGCTGATGTGAACGCATCTAAAACCGTGGCCACTGAGCGTTACTACAACCTGGCTGGCCAAGCCAGTGCCAATGCCCACGATGGCATGAACATCGTGGTGCGCACCTACACCGACGGCACCCGTTCCGTGGAAAAGGTGGTGCGCTGACGTTGTCACGGCACAGAATCATCATCGCGGCTGTCCATTCTACCAATGGGCAGCCGCGATAGTGTTACAAAGGTGGAGTAGGGTGGGCCGTCAGGCAAGACGGTGAAGCAACTCGAGCAGCACTTGCCAAATGTCCTCGATGGTCTTGAGTTCCACGCGCTCGCTGGTGGAGTGCGGCTCCACAATGCGCGGCCCAATGCTGGCAATCTCGATGCCCGGGTAGTGCTGGACAAAGAATCCTGCCTCGAGCACAAAATGCATGGCCACCATGCGCGGTCGCCAGCCCAGCACGTCGTTGAAAGTGTCGCTGGTGAGTTGCAGGAATGCCGAATGCTGGTTCTCCTGCCATGCCGGAGCCTGCATGACCACCTCGCTGGTGGCCCCTGCATGGGCAAAATGGGCGGCAATCTGCTTGCTGAGCGTTTCCATGTCATTGTCGATGAAACTGCGCGTGTGAGTGCTCACAAAGATATGGTCGTCTTCCATGACGATGCGTCCCACATTGTTCGAGGTCTCGACCGTGTCGCGCATCGTGTCGCTCATGCGCACCACACCCTGTGGTGTCTGTTCCAGGCTGCTCATCAACGAGTAGAAGGCTTTGGGGTTGATGACGTGGGGTTGCGGCTCGCAAGGCTCGATGTGGCAACACACCTGGGGGTCATTTTTGCCATACTCGCTCCGCAGCCATTGGTTCATGCTGTCTTGCTGGGCCTCGACCCACTGGGCCGCCTCGCCCGTGGGCACAGCGATGATGGCATATCCGCTCGATGCGATGCTGGCGTTGGCCTCGCCCACACGGATGTCGCTCACCAGTGGGTCGCATTCGTTGTAGATGGCTGCCAGCACAGCCCACATGAGCACCACAGCACTGGCGCGCCCCTTGTTGATGTCAACGCCCGAATGGCCTCCCAGCCCCCCTTCGAACCCGATGCGATACCAACTGAACCCATCGACAGGCGCCGGCTGGCGAGTGAGCGGGATGCGGTGAAACTGCAGGCAGGCCCCAGCCGCTCCGGTGGTGATGGTGTCGTAGTCTTCCGAGTCCAGATTGATGACCTTGCGTCCGCTGATGAAGTCGGGAGCCAATTGCGATGCCCCGCTCATGCCGTCTTCCTCGTTGGTGGTGGTGATGACCTCCAATGGCCCGTGCTCAATGTCGTCGCTTTCCAGCACAGCCAGTGCCATCGATAGCCCAATGCCGTTGTCGGCACCCAGCGATGTGCCGCGGGCTTTCATCCATCCGCCTTCGACCACAGCCTCGATGGGTGTGTTGAGCGGGTCGTTCATTCCCACACACACCATGTCCATGTGGTTGAGCAGTACAATGGGCTCGGCCTGCTCATGGCCAGGGGTGGCTGGCTTGCGGATGACCACACAGTTCTCTTTGTCGCGGTCGTACTCCAGATGTAGCCGCTCGGCAAACCGGCACAGATAGTCGGCAACTCGCTCTTCGTGGTGCGACGGTCGCGGAATTTGGTTCAACTCCTTGAAAATCTCAAACACTCGTTGGGTGGTGGGTCGTTGTTTCATCGTCATATCATTTTTTAAGGATTTCATATTTTTCTGAGAGACAAAGTTACTGAAAAAAAACAAAAATCAGCCATATGCTGCCAATATTCCTTCGTAAAGTGTTATTTTTGCTTTCTGAAAGAAATATGAATCCAAAACACTACTAATTCGCATGAAAAAAAGACTATTGGCGCTGCTTGTCGTGGCTATGGGAATGGGTGCCGTTGTGGGAGCACAAACCTCCTCACAAGCCTTCTCCTTGATGACCTGTGCCACCGACAGCGCAGCCTATTTCCCGCAAATGAGTGATGATGGGAAATTCCTGCTTTATTCCAACACCGAGGGATCCGTGCTGACCTTGTTCGACCCAGCCACCCATCATGCCCAAGTGGTGGCCGACAAGCATTATCCCGGCTTTGACGCGCGTTTCGATGCGCAAGGCCGCATCTACTATGTTACCCAGGAACGCAAAAAAAACGGGCTGGTCTACCGCACCGGTTGGTGCTATGACCCCGCCACCGGCCAGCATCGTGTGGTGCTCAAGGCGCAACACGGCCAGATGGTTGTGCTGCGGGTGGGCCCCGATGTGGTGATAGTGGGAGAGAAGAAAACCTATCAGAGTGCCAAGCGTGTGGGCACCTACGCTTTCACACGTGGGTCGCACCTTCACCTCGTGGCCGATGGCCGTGAAACCGTGTTGCAGCCTGCCGGGGAATGTGCCGGCTATCTGTGGGCACAGGTGTCGCCCGATGGCAGCAAAGTGCTGTTCGAGGCTGTGGCGCGTGGGCTCTATGTGTGTGATCTCCAAGGCCGTGTGCTGCAACGCTTGCAGAAGTGTCTCATGCCTTCGTGGCTCGACGACAGTCGCATTGTGGCCATGGGCAACAACGGCAATGTCCAGCGTGATATGCGATCGGGCATCATCCTTCTCCAGGCCGATGGCAGCGACTGCCAGACACTCACTGCCGAGGATGGCTGCATTCAGCCCACGGTCACTGCAAGCGGCAAAATCCTGTATACCACCAAAGAAGGTGTCATTCACCTGCTGAACCCCAGCGACGGTTCAGAGAATTCTCCACAACCCATTCTAATCCAGCCAAAACCATGAAACGTTATATCTACCTCACCATCCTGCTGGCCACCACCGTACTGCTGACCATGGGTCGCGATGTGCCCCGTGTGTTCCTCAACCCTGGCCATGGTGGCCATGACAGCAACGACCGCCCCACACCCTTCTACCTGTGGACAGTGGGCGACACCGTCACTTACTATGAGAGCGACTCCAACCTCGCCACCGCGCAAGGGCTGAAGAAAAACCTCGAAGACAAGGGCTACGAGGTGCGTATCACCCGTGAGGGCAACACCAGTGACGATGATCTGGACCTGTATGAGGTGGTGGCCCTGGCAGCCAACAGCGGTGCTGACCTGTTCCTCTCGGTCCACAGCAATGCCACCGGCACACCCGCGCGGCTCAACTACACCTTGTCGCTGTATCGTGGCTGGAACGGCGAGCCGGCCGTTGAAGGTTCGGACAGCATTGCCCGCGCCATGAAAAAGCACCTCCAAGCCAACACCACCACCGTGTGGACCCACTCGCCCAAAGACTGGGGCGACTGGTCGTTTTACAAGAACTGGGGCTATAAAACCGGTCTGGGTGTGTTGCGCTACAACAAACTGCCCGGAATGCTGTGCGAGGGATCGTTCTTTGACTATGTGCCTGAGCGTTGTCGGAAACTCAATGACGATTTCTGCCGCCTTGAGGGGTGGAACCAGTCGCTCGCCATCGATGAGTATTTTGGCCGAGCCAAAAAAGGAAAAACCGGCGTAGTGGCAGGATTGGTGCGCCATCAATGCGAGCGCACCGACACCACCTACAAGGCCTTTGACAAGGATTTGCTCCAGCCGGCCAATCGCCTCACTGTGACCCTGCTCGACAAACGCGGCCGCACTGTGGGACAGTACCGCATCGACAATTTGAACAACGGCTTCTTCTGGTTCCCCAACCTCCAACCCGGCCAATACCAGGTGGTGGTGCAGGGACGAGAGTCCGAGCCGAAACCCGTCACGGTGCGTGCCAACCAATCGACCTATTGCAATTTCGAGATTCCTGCCCCGTGAGCATCGCCCATGACCGCTACAACCCCACCATTCGCCGCTGAGTGAATGGTGGGGTTTTTCTGCTTTTGCATGGACTCTGGTGTGGAGCCAACCATCATCCCACCAAATGAATGTAAGGATGTTACAAAATTTGGCATATTGGGAAAAAATACTTAACTTTGCTTTTTGAAAAAATGTGATGAAAACCTAAAAGAGTAATAACAACCTTAAACCATACGAATAGGAGATGAAAAAAACACTGTTTGCTTTTTTGTGCCTGCTTGCCTTCACAGTAAGTGGGCAGGTGGTGACTGTGGTGGAAACGTCGCGGTTGCTGCAAGGCGTGGAAGGCCCGGCCTACTATCCCGTGCTCAATGATGCGGGCGACCGGTTGCTGTTCTCCAGCGGAGAGAACGGCACGCTGAAACTTTATGACTTCGCCAGCAACGTGGTGTCGCGGGTGAGCGACGGTTTTGTGGCTGGCAACGACGCATTCTTTGGCGGTGATGGCAACGTGTATTTTGTGACACAGGAACGCGGACAGGGCAACCTGATTTATCGCACTGGCCATGCCTATAATACCGCATCGGGGCAGTCGCGTGTCGTGCTTGAGGCACAACATGGCGCTGTGCGTCCCGCGGTGGGCACCCGTGGCGGCGCCCTCAAGTCGGCGGCCAGGAACTACTCCTCATCGCCATCGATTGGTACGGCCGTGTGGACCCAGGGCAGCAAGGTGTTTGTCACTGTCGATGGCCAAGACCGCGTGTTCTCACCGGTTGATTCGTGGGCCGGTTATCTGTGGGCGTCGTTGTCGCCCGATGGCCAGCGCGTGGCGTTCTTTGCCGCCGAGCAGGGTATCGTGGTGATTGATTTGCGCGGGCAGGTGACGGCCATGCTGGGCCGCTATGAGATGCCCTGCTGGTACAATGACCACTATCTCGTGGCGCAAAACGCCACCGACGACGGGCACCAGTTCACCTCGTCGCAAATTGTGTTGCTCAAGGCCGACGGTACGTTCAAGGCCGAGTTGACCCGTCCCACTTCGATGACCATGCAACCCACTTGTGGAGGCGGCCGAATTGTGTACACCACCATCGACGGCAACTTGACGTCGATGAGAATCAACATTGACGAATAACCTTAGAAAAACTGCATCGCTATGAAAAAGACAATGATTATCATCGCAGGAATACTGCTGGCAGCAGTTTTTGTGACCAGTGTGGCCGAGGACAAGCCACACGTGTACATCAACCCCGGTCACGGTGGGCACACTGGCAACGACCGCAATGTGGTCATCCCACCGTTTGTGCAAGGCGACACCATGGGATTTTGGGAGTCGAACTCCAACATGTGGAAAGGCTTTGCCTTGATGGAAATCCTGAAGAAGAAAGGCTACAAGACCAGCATTTCGCGTGTGAGGAACACCGAGGACGATGACCTGGCGTTGTCGACCATCGTGGCGCTGAGCAATGCCAGCGGAGCCGATGCCTTCTATTCGATCCACAGCAATGCCACTGGTTATGGCGAAGCCACTGCCATCAACTATCCCATGGGTTTCTACCGTGGCTACACCAACCAGCCCGAGAACCCCAAGTCGATGGCGCTGCTGCGTGCGCTTGCACCTTATATCATCGACAACAAGAGCACTGTGTGGTCGCAGGACAAGTATGCCGAGTACGGCGACTGGACTTTCCAGCCCGGCTGGGGCACACAGGGCTACGGTGTGTTGCGCGGCAACCGCGTGCCCGCCATCCTTGACGAGGGCTCGTTCCATGACTATTATCCTGAGGCTTACCGCCTGATCAACCATGAGTATTGCTGGGTCGAGGGATGGGCTTTCTCGCTGGGAGCCGATGCCTATTTTGACCGTCTGGACCTTTTCGACAAAGGCATCATCAGCGGAGCCATCCGCGACGACCGTCTGCCGCGTACCGATATCCGTACCATGATCGGAGCCGACAAGCGCGTGCCGGTGAATGAGGCCACCGTGCGGTTGCTCGACGCCGACGGCAATGAACTGGACAGTTACAAGACCGACACCGTGCGCAACGGCATCTACCTGTTCAAGTATGTGGAGCCCGGCACCTACACCGTGGAGGTGAGCCACCCCGACTACTTCAGCAAATCGGCCCAGGTGGAGGTGACCGCCCAATCGAAAACATATCAGAACTTTGACCTCAAGCGTCAGCGCAACACCCCGCCCGAGGTGGTGAACTATGCCCCACAGTGGCAGGAAGGCGACGCCCCTGTGCGCTGCAATGCCCCCATCGTGCTGGAATTCAACTGGGACATGGATACCGAGAGCGTGGAAGACGCCTTCAGCATTGAGCCCCCGGTGGAGGGCACCTTGCAATGGGAAGACGCCAACTACCGGTTGCGGTTCACACCGACCGATGCCTATGAAGTGTCCACCCACTACACCCTGACCCTCAATCGGAGCGCCAAGCATGGAGGCGGCACGCCCATGGAAGAGGACTTTGTGCTGGAATTCACCACACAGAGCCGCAACCACATCAACGAGTTGGCCATCTATCCTCGCGAGGGGTCAACTCCGCACTACAAGTCACTGAATGCCGAGTTCCGCACCGATTCGCTCATCGATGCCTACAACGTGATGAACTATATGCACATCTTTGATGCCGAGGGCAATGAGATGGCGTGGAACAAGCGCTCGCTCAAGTACAATGATGATGGCGATGACTATGGCTGGGTGCGCTTCCCGTTGAGCAAGGAATTGGAACCTGGCGAGGAATACAAGATTGTGGTAGACACAGATATGAGCGACACCTTGGGACTGAAACTTGCCCAGCCCATCGAATACCATTTCACCCCCACCGATGTGAGCGTCCCGCTTGAGTCGAGTCAGTTGATAGAGCCATTTGAGGTCACAACAGGCTTCAACAGTGTGGATGTGGAGAGCGACAATCCCGCAACCGTGAAACTCACCGCTTCGTCGACCGCCCTGTTCGGCTCCAAGTCGTTGCAGTTGGCCTACACCTTCGAAAACCAAATCGAGGGTGGTGAGATGCAAATTGCGGCACCCGAACAGGAGGATGCCTTCTCCTCGAGCGACGGTATGGGTCTGTATGTGTATGGTGACATGAGTTTCAACCATCTGTTCGCCGGATTCACTCCCGAGGGCAGTGCCGATGTGGAATGGGTTGATCTGGGTGAGGTGGATTTCGTGGGTTGGCAGTTTATGGGAGTGGACATACTTTCTTCCACACTGACCCATACAGGCACCTATCATTTTGCTGGCCTCAAGATGGTGAAGAATGGGTCCAAGCAGGGCCGTAAGGGCACCATCAGGCTTGACAATTTGGTCAAGTTCAAGCCCACTGCCCTGGAGGAGGTGACACTCAACAACGTGTTTGTGAGCCCCAATCCCGCAAGCGACTATCTGGTGGTTGCCGCCGACAGTCAGGTGCAAGGAGTGGAGTTGATTGATGCCAAGGGACAGACTGTAGCCCGCAATGCCACCAACTACGTGAACGTGAGTGGTTTCGCTGCCGGTGTGTATGTGCTCAAAGTGTACATCAACGGTATCGTGTCGACCCACAAAGTGGCCGTGGCGCATTGACACAGATTCTCAACAAACCATACCCAGGGATGGTTCACATTAGGTGGGCCACCCTGGGTATTTACCAACAAATAGTTAATATTAGCAAAAGTGCATTAAATTTTGCTTAACGCGCCGATGCGCGCTTGCTTTTTCTTTGACTATCTGATGATTTGTGGTTAACTTTGCAAGTGCAAAGCATGGTTATCAACACTTGTTAACTTTAAAATCGAGATTTTAACTCAGTTTGCTGATGAGTATGAGTACGAATCAAGTCATTAACGTGATTGCCGAGAGCAGCAGCACGCGTACCGAGTGGACACTCGTGTCGGGCGATGAGATTGTTGAGCAGGCATTCACCACGGGTATGAACCCGTTTTTCCAAACCCGTCGCGAGATCAGCCACAGCATCAGGCTGGAGTTGCCCGAGGTTTTCTTCAAGCGTCGTTGGAATCACATCTACTATTATGGGGCCGGTTGCAGCAGCGTGGAGAAGAATGCCATTGTCGAGGCTTCGCTAGTAGCCCAGTTCAAGACACCTGTGACCGTGATGAGCGATTTGCTGGGTGCGGCACGTGGGTTGCTGGTGCATGATGCCGGTTTGGCCTGCATTTTGGGGACGGGCAGCAACTCGTGCTTCTACGACGGCAAGGAAATCGTGAAGAACGTCCGCCCGTTGGGATTTATTTTGGGCGATGAGGGCAGTGGCTCGGCATTGGGGCGCCTCTTCCTGGGTGATGTGCTCAAGGACCTTGCTCCCAAGCAATTGAGTGAGGAATTCTTCGACACCTACAAGGTGACACCAGAGGACATCATGGATTCGGTGTACAGCAATGCCGCCGCCAATCGCAATCTGAGGGCCTATGCCTTCTTCCTGAGCGAGCATCTCGACGAAGACTATGTGCGTATGCTTGTGCGCAACGAGTTCAAGCGTTTCTTTACGCGCAACATCAGCCAGTATGACTATGTCAATTATCCCGTGTCGTTTGTCGGTACGGTGGCCACCACCTTCAGCGAGTTGCTGCTTGAGGTGGCTAACGAGTTTGGTGCCCAGGTGAAGAAGATTGTGCGCAATTCCATGCCCGGTTTGGTGACTTATCATTCCACCAACAACAGCGACAAGCCCCTCACCCGCCGTGAGCGCGAGCGGCTGAAACTCCAAAACAAATCCTGACCGCGTGCGCACGGCATTCAGCCGCCGCGTCCGAAAGAATCATTCCCGCCGATCTCGCAGAGAACCGTTTCCGTTCTGTGGGGCCGGCGGGATTTTTGTGTGGGTGGGGTTGGGATTGTGAAGAGGGTTTTAAGGGTTGTTTTCTAAAAATGTGTAGTTAAATTATAAATATTGTTTATTTCGTTCATTTCGTGCGTGAATTGCTTTTCGTTTAGGAATGTTTGTTTTATTTTTGTAGTGAGATATGCTGTACCCTGTAGTGAAGTGGCGTATTTTACCAGAAACAAAACATAAACTAACGCAAAGCAATACAGTGATGAACAAGAGTTTAAGGAGCGTGTGTGCATGGGTAGGCACCCTGGTGCTGGCCTGCATGCCCGTACAAGCACATGAGTTGAGCGAGGCACAACTCGCCGGTGTTCAACAAGTGATAGCGTCAGTGCTTCCTGCCCACATGGAGATAGGTACGCTGAAGGCACGCAGCGTGAATGTCACCGACGATGCCATTGAGGTGGACCTGAGTGAGAATTTCGGGGATGTGCCATTCACGGTGGCGAGCATCGACCAACTAAAAAGCGGCATCCGTCGCGCCCTGGGCGAGTCCTATGGAGGCCATGAAGTGAAACTGAGCATTGCCGGTGCCGACATTGACCAGTATTTCACCAATTTCGAGACCAGTTACAAGCGCAGTCATGCGCCGTTCATCACACAGTTGGACCCCAACCGCCACTACAAGAGCGGTCTTGACGGCAACATCATTGCCTTGTGGCCCAGCCACGGATGGTATTTCGAGCCGTTGCTCAACCGTTGGGAGTGGCAGCGTGCCCGCATCTTCAACACGGTGGAGGACATGTACACCCACAGTTATGTGATACCGTTCCTCATGCCCATGCTCGAAAATGCAGGAGCCTATGTGTGGGATGCCCGTGAGCGCGACACACACAACTTTGGGGTAGTGGTCGACAACGACGGTGGCCAGGCCCAGCAAACCTATGCCGAGAAGAACGGCAAGCGCAAGTGGGAGCAGGGCAAGGAAAAGGGATTTGCCTATGCCCGCTCCACCTATAAGGACTTTGAGAACCCCTTTGAGGAAGGCACCTACCGTATGGTCAAGGCCGAGCGTGACAAGAAAAAACTGTCGACCGCCTCGTGGGATGTCGATATGCCCGAAGCCGGCAGTTTTGCCCTGTATATTTCGTACAAAACCGTGAAAAAGAGTGTCAAGGATGCCCTCTATACGGTCAACGCCCTCAATGGCACACACACATTCAAAGTGGACCAGACCATGGGCGGCGGCGTGTGGGTGTATTTGGGCACCTTCGATATGAAAAAAGGACTGAACAAGGACTTCGTGACCTTGAGCAACCAGAGTGAGACCAAAGACGGCATAGTCACTGCCGACGCAATCCGCGTGGGTGGCGGCAAGGGCAATATCGTGCGCCGTGTGGCACTGCCCACCGAGGAGAACAAGCGCATTGCCGCCGAGAACGGCGATGAGAAATACCTGGGCAAGGAGGACATCGACTACAAGTGGGTGGGCAGCGGAGAGCATCCCTGGTTCCACATCGGCGCGAGGTATTACCTGCAATGGGCAGGCTTCCCGCACGAAGTGTACTCCACCTCCACAGGTATCAACGACTATGTGGACGATTACCGCAGCCGTGGCGAGTGGGTGAACTACCTGGCTGGCGGCAGCGATGTGTTGCCCAAATCCAAGGGACTGAACATTCCTGTGGATGTGTCCTTCTGCTTGCACACCGATGCCGGAACAACCCCCAACGATGACATCATTGGAACATTGCTCATCTACAGCACCCGCAAGGACGGGAAAAACTTCGGGAAATACGAAAACGGAACCCCTCGCGAACTTTCGCGCCAATATGCTGACTTGGTGTCGACCGAGGTGGTGAACGACATCCGCAAGAAATATGAACCCAACTGGACGCGTCGCGGCATGTGGGACAAGGCCTATTACGAGGCCCGTGTGCCCGAAGTGCCCGCCCTGCTCATGGAGTTGCTGTCGCACCAGAATTTTGCCGATATGAAATACGGCTTGGACCCCAACTTCCGCTTTGACGTGAGCCGCGCCATTTACAAAGGCATGCTCAAGTTCATCGCCAAGCGCGACCACCGTAACTATGTGGTGCAGCCCTTACCCGTGAACTCGTTTGCCATCACCCCAGTGACGGGTAACCAGTTCCTGCTGTCGTGGCGCCCCACGCGCGATGAATTGTGCGACAATGCTGACCCCACGCGCTACATCGTGATGGAGAAGGTGGGCGAGGACGGTGCATTTGTGGAAAAGGCCATCGCATCGACCACACAGTATGTGGTGAGCATTGCCGACAATCAGTTGCACCAGTACCGCATTGTTGCCATGAACGACGGTGGTCGCAGTTTCCCCAGCGAGACGCTTGCCTTGGGTGTGGCTCCTGGCAGCAAAGGCACTGTGATGGTGGTGAATGGTTTCACCCGCGTGAGTGCCCCCGAATGGTTCGACGGTGAGAAGTTGGCCGGATTCTACAACGAGAAAGACCACGGAGTGCCCTACATGCAGCAAATCAATTTCCTGGGTGCCCAGCATGAGTTCCGCCGCAACCTGCCGTGGCGTGATGACGATGCTCCGGGCTTTGGTGCCTGCCGCAGCAATCACGAGACCGAGGTCATTGCCGGTAACACGTTTGATTATCCAGGACTTCACGGTGCATCGATTCTGAAAGCCGGATACACATTTGTCTCGAGCAGTGTCAAGGCGGTCGAAGACGGCTTTGTGACACTGAACGGATTCAATGCCGTGGACCTGATTTTGGGCAAGCAGAAGACCACCAAGAACGGCCGTGGTGCGATGCCCGACCGCTATCAAGCCTTCCCAGCCGCGCTGCAGCGCTCACTGACCGCCTACACATCGGCCGGTGGCAATGTGCTGGTGAGCGGCTCGTATGTGGCCAGTGACATCTGGGACAAGGAGAATCCCGAGCAGGCCGACAAAGATTTCGCCAAGAATGTGCTGGGCTATGAATATGTGGACGGCCGTGCCACCCTCAGGGGACAGGCCTACACAGTGCCCACGCCGAGCAGTCTGTTGTCCGATGAGGTCACCTACGACTTCCACAACCAACTGAACGACAAATTCTACTCCGTGCAGTCGCCCGATGCCATTCGCCCCGCCGACAGCAAAGGTGCCACCTGGATGCGCTACAGCGAGAACAACATCCCAGCAGCCATCGTGAGCCAACGTGAGGGTTACCGCACCGTGGTGATGGGATACCCGTTCGAGACCATCAAGACCTCGACACAGCGCGATGCGTTGATGAAAAACATCCTTGATTTCATGAATCAGAAATAGTGCCCGTTAGGAATGCCGGCTGCGCACCTGTGAGGTGATGGCTCGCCGAGAACTCACTTCAAACAAAAAAATCAGACAATAATCAATAAAATCAATAAAACAACAAAAAGACTATGGGAAGAATTGATTGCTTCATTCCGTTTGCCACTGCCGAGCAGGCTGCGCAAACCATCGCTCATCTCCAGGAGAACGAACTGGTGAAAAACATCTTCTTGCTGGCCGCTCCAGGCGTGGAGGCCCAAGTGGAAGGTTGCCACACCCTCCACGTGAAGAACCTCACCGCCAGCGAGACCATTCAGGTCATAGCCGGCCATGCCAGCGCCGACTATGTGATGCTCTACACCAAGTACGACACGCTCAAGTTCGGGCCGTTTGCCGTTGAGCGTTTCGTCAAACTTGCCGACGACACGCAGGCCGGAATGCTCTATGCCGACCACTACAATGTGACCGAGAAGGGCGCCGACAAAGCACCCGTGATTGATTATCAGTTTGGCTCGTTGCGTGATGATTTTGACTTCGGCAGTGTGCTGTTCTTCTGTGGCTGCTGCTTCAAGAAAGCCGCGCAAGCGATGAAGGCCGACTATGAGTTCGCCGGACTTTACGACCTGCGCCTCAAGTTGTCTCAATTCGCCCAGATTGTTCACATCAACGAGTTCCTCTACAGTGATGTGGAACTCGATACCCGCAAGAGCGGAGAGAAAATCTTCGACTATGTGGATCCGCGCAACCGTGGCCGCCAAATAGAGATGGAAAAGGCTTGCACCGAGCACCTGAAGGAAATCGGTGGATACCTGGCTCCCGAGAAAGAAGAGAACGGAAAACTCGTCCCCAATTTCAAGCACATCGAGTTTGACCACGACCGGTTTGAGGTGGAGGCCACGGTGATGATTCCCGTGCGCAACCGCATCCGCACAATCCGCGACGCCATCGACAGCGTGTTGCGCCAGCAGACCAACTTCAAGTTCAACCTGATGGTGGTGGACAACTTCTCGACCGATGGCACCCGCGAAGCCATTGCCTCCTACGATGACCCACGCCTGATCCACATCATTGCCGACTACTACGACATGGGAATTGGCGGATATTGGAACCTTGCCGCACACCACGAGAAAGCCGGCAAGTTCATTGTGCAACTCGACAGCGATGACATGTACAAGGACGAGCATACCCTGCAGACGATGGTGAACGCATTCTACGAGCAGAATGTGGCGATGGTTGTGGGCACTTACCTGATGACCGACATCAACTGCAACCCCATTCCTCCCGGTGTGATTGACCACAAGGAATGGACGCCCGAGAATGGCCGCAACAATGCGTTGCGCATCAATGGTCTGGGTGCTCCCCGCGCATTCTATACACCCGTGCTCCGTGACGTGAAGATACCGAACACCAGTTACGGCGAGGATTATGCGCTGGGCCTGAACATCTCGCGTACCTACCAAATTGGCCGTGTGTATGAGCCTGTGTACATGTGCCGTCGCTGGGACGACAACAGTGACGCCAGTTTGGACGTGGAAAAGATGAACCGCAACAACCTGTACAAGGACCGCATCCGCACCTGGGAGTTGCAGGCCCGCATCGCATTGAATAAGAAGTGATAAGTTTCAGAGATAAGTTTTTAGTTT
>CACZNP010000173.1 GCA_902782545.1 uncultured Bacteroidales bacterium | reverse complement strand
CTATTGTGCAAAATTAGTGCAAACCGAGCGCAAAACAAGCAAGCATGCTTGCTTTTTTGCCGAGGTGCCGCCTAATTTCGTGGTTTCTTACGCAAAATTAGTGCAAGGCGAGTGCAAATGCAAATTTATTTGCGATTTGCCGAGACGACGCCTAATTTCGAGGTCGACAGGCCTCAACATAGTGCAAGGCGAACACAAAAGCAAAAATTTATTATGATTTTATTTAGCATTAAACTAATAAATAGAGAATCCCAAATCTAAATCTGGGTCATAGCCCGAACAATATCTTTTAAAATCACACTCATATGGAAAACTGCAATGTTCACTCATCGCAATTTTCGGTTCGTTTCTTTGAGACAATATTGGCTTGATAGTTTTTAGTTCTTTTTCAACTGTTGATTGCAGAGCACGAACATCGGCAAGAATTGATTTCTTGATAAAAAGTTCCTGTACATTGCAATTCTCGATAGTCAGGTCATCAATGCCAATGCCCAATGAATTGACATAGTTTTCGTCAGGGTACAAGAGGAACATGTCGGTTAGGTCAATGTTCTGGCTCATCACATAGTACTGCAATGCGCAATCGTGAATAAAAACATCTTTGACATCAAAACTGCTTTTCACTTCATATGCAACGTTGCCTTTGTCGCCAACGTGAAGAATATCTACGGCGGCAAAAACATCATCGTATGTAAAAGCCGCTTCATATATGTCTTGGTTCTTGCTCTTGATTGCCTCTTGTGTTTGTTCCAGCCAAAGGTTCTGTTTTAGACGATATGGCAAGTAAGGAACTTGCAATGGTGATCGCTCTTGCAGTGAGTTCAATCTGAACTGGAGATGTGGGAATAGCGAAGCATCAAATCCCGAAGGAAAGAGTTGCTGCGCCAATGCGCCAATAATATGACCAACATTGAATTTTTGTTGCACCTCTGGTGGCACAAAGCGCTGGTCATACTTATTTCTGTAGAGCCATAGCGATTTAAGACATTGACAGCCCTTTATAAAAGTTGTCTTTGACAAAGGAGCATACGGAAGCCTTGACTGGAGTTTTCTCAGTTTATCATAAGCCTTTGACTCTAAAGAGGTGTCCGGCACAACAGGAAATTCGCCATGCTGAGCATATTGAATACACATCCAGTATTCAATAGCCGCATTCAAAATGTTCCCATTGGCTTCAAGTTCTTGGGCACTTTCAAAACTCCCATAATATCTACCTATATCAGACATAATATTGAAAAGGGGGAATGTTACACCTTTGACAACTTTGCCGTTTTCAATTTCGACGATGGGTTATTGTTCGTGCTTGATTTCCATTGTTGAGAGGTGTTTGCCGTTGATGTCATAGGCGTTGACGACACTGTAACGCCCGCCCTGATCGTAGTAGTCGTAACTTTCCGAAAGCAGGTCGATGTCCTCGTTGGTGAAGCCGATGAATCCGTTGTTGGTGGGCAGGTGAATGGTGTGCCCGTTTCGGACGTCGTAAATAAAGGTGTAGATGTTTCGGTTGTCGGGGCATCCTTCCAGGACCACATAGCAGTTGGCACCAGGGTATACAAATGCGTTGCTGATGGAGCAAATGGCGCTCGCCGGGACCACTTTGCCGTCTTTCTGCCCAAATGCGTACTCGCTGATTTCGAGGGGAGTGGGGCTGGTTTTGAACAAGCACTTGACCTGTTTGTTACTGTTGTATTGGATCCACAGGCTGCGTGCGCCGGGTTCGTCGTCGCCTACTACGTACAACTCGAAGGACAGGCCAGATGCAATGTTGATGGCACCATCGGGCAGTTGGGCCATCATGTTCACGCTCATCACGGCCATGACGGCCATGAGTGCGATGCGGTTGATCATTGTTTTCATAGTTATGTGTTTTTTTGTTGTTATTCGTGCTGAATGTCACCTATTTTGCCCAGGGGCGGGATGCCATTTCCATTTGATGATGGCGTGGAGGCGGTCATGGGTGTGGCTGCTCAAAAATTGTTTCTCTACGTCGTTCCTATGCAAAAAGGATTGATTCTTGCAATAGATTACAAAATTAATGATTAATATTCGAACAATCAAGTGCGACTACGAAAAAAACGGGTGATAATTGATGAGATATGGGTGCGAGTGTTTTGGGTCTGGGGCGGGCTATTCATCCCCTCTGCTCCTTCTTGCTCCCCCTCCCCTCTTTTGGCCATACTCCTTTGGCCTCCGGGCACTCACTCTATAAACAGAGGGAGAGTTGCTCCCTCTCCTCCGGCCCGTTGGGCCACCTCCTCTCGGGCAGAGGAGGAGTTCCCCCCTCTATAAACAGATTAAGAACTGGCTCGTGCCATTGGTCTCGGGTGAAGGGAGAGCGAAAAATTTGCATGATTGCGTCCTTTTCGGTATCTTTGCATAGTAATCGCAAGAGTACAAAACGATGAAAAATCAATCTTTATTTGAATCGCTTGTTGTGGCTGGTGCGCCATTGTTGCCCTGCAAATGGGCCATGGCAGATGGCCATGTCGTGGACGGGTTGCGTGACAACATCAATTCTGACGGGTCTTCGGTGACGCTGCGAGTGGGCTGTTGATGAACAACAAGAGTAATGAGAAACAGCGATGCGATGAGGTTGGTGAACATCCGATTGAATCAATAAATAAGTGTTCAATGTTTGAAATCACGATAGACAAAGAGAAAGTAAATGAAATGCCGGTGCTGACCTATGCCGGCGATATCTATGTGGTTGACTCCCCCGGACAAGTCAATGCGGCTGTGGCCACACTTCGCAAGCAGGAATTGGTGGGTTTTGACACCGAGACCCGCCCTTCGTTCAGGAGAGGTGAACTGCACAAGACGGCGCTCATCCAACTGGCTACGGAACATGAGTGTTTCCTTTTCCGGCTGAACAAGATTGGCATCCCTGCCAAGTTGCAGTCCTATTTGGAAGATGCCTCGTGTGCAAAGGTAGGGCTCTCGGTTCATGACGATTTCCACACGATGCAACGCTCATACCCGCTGAATCCCGGTGGATTCATCGAACTGCAAGAACTGGTCAGGTCGTTCCAGATTGCCGAAATGGGTTTGCAAAAGATCTATGCCATCCTCTTTGGTCAAAAGATTTCCAAGAGTCAACGGTTGACCAACTGGGAGGCTTCGACCTTGAGCGAGGCTCAGCAGCACTATGCAGCCATCGACGCATGGGCCTGCATCAATATCTACAAGAAGTTGAGAGACGGCAATTTTATTCCCGAACAATCGCCTTATTATCATAAGGTTGTGTCTGAAGATATCGAGTAATACTGCAATGATGAGAAGAACCGTATTGTTGCCATTGGGGTTATTGGTTTATCTGGCTGTGATGGCCTATTTAGGGCTGCCCCACCTGCGTGCCGGTG
>CACZNP010000172.1 GCA_902782545.1 uncultured Bacteroidales bacterium | reverse complement strand
CCTGCATGGAGGAGTTCGCGCAACAGAGGTTCGGTGAGCAATACACCATTCGTGACAAATCCCCACAGAAAACCGCGGTCGGTAATCGCCTGACCGCACTCCACGATGTCGGGGCGAACCAACGGCTCACCGCCCACGGTGTTCACCAGCACGCGGTCGGGGCGGGTCATGGTGGCCACATCGTCGAGAACCGTCAGAAAGTGACTGAGCGGCATGTCGGGCACGGCAGCGATTTTCCGGCAATCGCTCCCACAATGTCGACACGACAAATTGCACCGCAACGTGCATTCCCAAAACAATTGCCGCAACGGGTGGTTTTTCTCGAGCCAGCGTCGATGGCGACGCATGTTCTCAAGGTCGATGAGTTGGCGCGTTGTCATTTGCCTGAAGGCTTGGCGCTGACTGGCTCCGGCTCGGTGCGCGTGCTGTCGATGACAGAATCCAGTTCTTCGATTGGCGGTCCATAAACATCCTCAATCACCTCGATGTCGACATCGGGTGGAGGGCCATATACCGCTTCGACAGGCTCGGAAATGGTCTTTGGGTGGATGCAAGCCGACAGTCCCAAGGCGGCACCCACGGTCATCAAGGCTCTCACCACCCATTTCTTCATTTGAAAAGTGAATCTCTCCATGGCTCGCGATATCAGGTTAAGTTTAGCAAAAATACATTTTTCTGCACACTTTTGCAAGTGATGGTGAAATATTTTGCTTTTTCGCCCAGTTGGCACTAAAGTTGGATAATTTAGGCTGCATCTCGGCATAAAAAATAAAAAACTTTGTTTTTCATTTTGTTCTGCTCTCGATTTGCACTAAATTTGCCAGTTGAAGTCAAAAACAGGAAGAGTTATGGCGAAAACGAAGAAAAAGAGTGGCTCGAACATCGTCAAGCACATGTGGTGCGGTTTCGGCATCGTTGTGGGACTGATTTTACTGCTGTTCGTCCTCATCTATAACGGTGTGATAGGTTACATGCCTCCCATCGACCAACTGAAAAACCCCACCGACAAGTTCGCATCGACAATCTATGCTGCCGGTGGCGAGGAAATGGGGCGTTACTACCGGTCGAAGGGAAACCGCGTGTATGTGGATTTTGACCAATTGTCCAAGTATCTGCCCGAAGCGCTGATTGCCACCGAAGATGCCCGTTTCATGAGTCATTCGGGTATCGACGTGAAGGCCCTTTTCCGTGCCATGGTCAAGCGTGTGCTCATGGGCCAGAAAAGCGCTGGCGGCGGCAGCACCATCACCCAGCAGTTGGCCAAGCAGTTGTACTCTCCCGAGTCGAGCAACATCTTTGAGCGAGCCTTGCAAAAGCCCATTGAGTGGATTATCGCCATCAAGTTGGAACGCTACTACACCAAGGATGAGATCATCAAGATGTACTTCAACCAGTTCGACTTCCTGAACAATGCCGTGGGCATCAAGACCGCGGCATGGGTCTATTTTGGCAAGGATCCCGCCACCCTCAACATCCAGGAGAGTGCCATGCTGGTGGGAATGTGCAAGAATCCTTCCTACTTCAACCCACTGCGCTACGGAGAGCGCACCCGTGACCGTAGGAACATGGTGCTTGAGCAGATGCAAAAGGCCGGTTACATCTCCAGTGCCGAGTGCGACTCGCTCAAGAAATTACCGTTGGTGCTCACCTATCACCGTGTGGACCATAACGATGGCCTGGCACCTTATTTCCGCGAAGAGTTGCGCCGTGTGATGACGGCCAAAAAGCCCGAGCGGAAGAATTATCCCAGTTGGAACGAACAGGCATTTATCGACGACTCGGTGGCTTGGGCCAACAACCCGCTGTTTGGCTGGTGCAACAAGAACACCCGTCCCGACGGTGGCCACTACGACCTGTACAGCGACGGCCTGAAGATTTACACCACCATCGACGAGCGTATGCAGACCTATGCCGAGGAGGCCGTGCGCAAGCACATGGGCGGCACATTGCAGCCTGCCTTCCTGCGTGAGCGAGGTGGCGCCAAGAACCCCTATACCAACAACACCGCCGAGTTGTCCTCGTCGGGCAAGCAAGCACTCATCAACAGCGCCATCCGTAAGAGCGAACGCTACCGAATGCTCAAGAAACAAGGTAAGAGCGAGGCCGAAATCATGGCCAACTTCAAGGAGAAGACCGAGATGCGGCTTTTCAGTTACGATGGCGACTTTGAAACCTCGATGTCGCCCCTCGACTCGATACTCTATACCAAGAGTTACCTGCGTTGCTCCATGCTCTCGATGGATCCTGTCACAGGCCATGTGAAAGCCTATGTGGGTGGTCCCGATTTCCGTTTCTTCAAGTACGACATGGTGTCGACCGGGCGTCGGCAAATCGGATCGACGGTGAAACCTTTTGTCTACTCGTACGCTGTGGAGAACTTGGGCCTCACCCCCTGCTCGGTGCGTCCTGGTGGCTCGCCCAATATCCGCTGGTACAACAGTGTTTGGAATCCCAAGGGAGTGGGTGGCTCCATGACCATCAAGAGCGCATTGACCCATTCCACCAACTCCATTTCGGCTGGTTTCATGAAGGGAACCTCCCCCAACTGGATTGAGCAACAAGGATATCCCGTTTACAGTCCGCAAGAACTGGCACGCTGGATGAGGAGTTTTGGAATCACCAGCCGCTTGGACTCGGTGCCTGCATTGAGCCTGGGTGTGGGTGAGATCACGCTTCGCGAGATGGTGGCGGCTTACTCGGCCTTCGCCAACGGCGGCATGCGCGTGGAGCCCATCTACGTGAGCCGCATCTGCGACAACAAGGGCAATGTGCTGGCCGAGTTCACCGGGCAGCAAACCGAAATCATGAGCGAGGACACCTACTTGAAGATGGTGGACATGCTCACCGGAGTGGTGGATCATGGAACGGGCGCGCGCTTGCGCTCGCAATATGGCATCAAGGCCGAGATGGGCGGAAAAACAGGAACGACCAACTACAACAGCGATGCCTGGTTCATGGGATTCACTCCCGAACTGGTGACTGGTGTGTGGGTTGGCGGTGAGGAGTATCACATCCACTTCAACAGTATGGCTTATGGCCAGGGTGCCGCCGCTGCATTGCCGCTCTATGGCTTGTACATGCAAAAAGTGTATAAAGACAGTTCGTTGCCTTACTCACAAGCCGTTAAATTCCAATTCCCGAAAGGATATAACCCGTGCGCCGGCGAACTGTTCGTGGGCGGCGGAGGCGGAGGCGGCTACACGGAGACTGTCGACGAAGGCGACGACAGTGTGATGGAAGGCATTTTTGATTAGTTTTAAGCGATTCCTTTGTTTGTGATGATGTTGCCGAGGATGAGAAACTGGCTACTGCTGGCGCTGGTGCTGCTGACCGGTGTCGCCGCATCAGGCCGTGGCAGTGTCGCGGTGGACTTCGATGCGCTGATGCAGAAACAAGGATTGGTGGACGTGGCTACGCTCGACCCTTCCATCACCGTGGACTTGAAGTATGCCACCACCGACAATTTTGTGGGCAAGAATATGTATGGCAACCTGCACAAGGCCTATCTGCACAAGGGCACAGCCCAATCGTTGGTCAAAGCCCTCAAGCAGTTGCAAGCCATCGATCCCAAGTGGGGCTTTGTGGTCTACGATGCCGCCCGTCCTGTGAGCGTGCAACGCATCATGTGGGACATGGTCAAGGGCACAAAAAACGAGAAATATGTGGCGAGTCCCTATCGTGGAGGCCCTCACAACTACGGTGTCGCAGTCGACATCGCGCTCACCTACAACGGCAAACCCGTGGACATGGGCACCCCCTTCGACAACTTCACCACCGATGCCCACATCACCAATGAGGCAGGCCTCGTCAAGCAAGGCCGCATCAGCAAAGAGGCGATGAAAAACCGCCAGTTGCTGCGCAAAGTTCTAACCGACAACGGTTTCCTGACCTATAGCCGCGAGTGGTGGCACTTCATGCGCTACAACATGCAGTATGTGCGCAAGCACATCAAACTCCTGGATTTTTGATTCCTCACACGGGGTCGACATCGAAATAGAGGCGGACGGATTTCATTCGTCCGTCAATTTTTATCAGGTTTTCGTAGATTTGCCGCAAGATGATTTTCACTTTGGGCATAGAGGCCTGATTCTCCATTTTGAGCACGAGTTGGCGGATGTAGAGGTTCTGCACTCGCCCCACCAGTGGGCGTTCGGGACCCATGACTCGGTTGCCGAACACCTGCCGCAGCATGTTGCTGTAGCGCACGGCCACCTCGCCCACGGTGGCATCGTCGCGATGCTTGAGGTAGATGTTGATGATGCGCTTGAAAGGAGGGTAGCCGAATTTCTCGCGTTCGGCGAGTTCGTGCTGGTAAAACCCCTCGTAGTCATGGTTCTGTACGAAGCCGATGATGGGGTTCGACGGGTCGTAGGTCTGAACAATGACCTTTCCCTGCTTGTGTGCCCTGCCGGCGCGTCCCGATACCTGTTCCAGCATGTCGAAGGCCCTCTCACTGGCCCGGAAGTCGGGGAAATTGATCATTTGGTCGGCATTGAGGATTCCCACGATGCTCACACCGTCAAAGTCCAGCCCTTTGGTGACCATCTGCGTGCCCACGAGGATGTTGGTTTTGCGTTTCGAGAACTCATCGATGATGCGGTCGTAACTGTTCTTGCTGCGTGTGGTGTCGAGGTCCATGCGTGAGATTTTCTCATCGGGGAACAGGTTGTCGATTTCGTCCTCGATGCGCTCGGTGCCGTAGCCCACAATCTCGATGCCGGGCATGCGGCATGCCGGACACAGGTCGGGCAGCGAGATGGTGTGGCCGCAGTAGTGGCAGGTGAGCGCCCTCATGTGCTTGTGATAGGTGAGAGAGACATCGCAGTTCTCACACCGTGGCACCCAACCGCACTCTTTGCACCGCACCATGGGGGCATAGCCACGGCGGTTTTGGAACAGAATCACCTGTTCGCCCTGTGCCAATGCTTGCCGGCAACTGGCGATGAGTTCCTGGGAGAAAGTGCCTGCCATCTCACGTCGCTTGCGGGCTTGCTTGGTGTCGATGATGTGAACCTCGGGCATCTCGATGTCCTCGTAGCGGGTGAGCAGCCTCACCAGCCCGTACTTGCCGGCCAGCGCCCTGTAATAGGTTTCGATGGCTGGCGTGGCCGACCCCAAGAGCGTCTTTGCACCATGCATGTGTGCGAGAACCATGGCAGCATTGCGCCCGTTGTAGCGTGGTGCAGGGTCTTGCTGTTTGTAACTGCTGTCGTGCTCCTCGTCGACAATGACCAGTCCCAACTTGGCAAAGGGAAGGAACACTGCCGAGCGAACCCCCACCACCACGCAAGGCTCGGAATTTGCCAGCAACCGCTTCCAGATGTCGACCCGCTCATTGTCGCTGAACTTGGAGTGATAGATGAGCAGCCGGTCGCCAAAGACCCGGCGCAGGCGTTGGGTGAGTTGGGTGGTGAGCGCGATCTCGGGCACCAAATAGAGCACTTGGTTGCCCAGAGCCAGCGCGTCGTCAATGAGTTTCATGTAAATGGCTGTTTTGCCACTCGACGTGACCCCATGGAGCAGGGTGATGTCGTGCTCCCGCATGGAGCGGTGTATCTCGTTGTAGGCGCGTTGTTGCTCACTGGTGAGCGTGGGCAGTGGGCTGAGCGAGGCTGCCAGATGCGCGAAACGGTTGATTTCCTTTTTGTAAATCTCGAAAATGCCTCGGCTTGTGGCTGCCTGAAGCACGGCGCCCGAAACGCCGGCCCGCTTGAGCAGGTTTTCCTTGGTCACTTCGCGGGGTGGGGCGTGCTGCAACCATCGCGACAGGTCCAAGTAGGCAAGCAGCAGCGCTTCTTGCTTGGGTGCCCGGTGCACTTGGTCGAAGAAGCCGTGCAGTGCCTGCTCATCGGTGCGCTCGATGGTGAGGCGCACGCACACCTCGGTTTTTGGGCGATAGTTGTCCACCACGCGTTCGCTCACATGGATGGCATTCATGTCGAGCATTTTGCTCACCAATCCCTCCACGTTCTTAAATCCCGTGGCACGGGTGATGTCGGTGATCTGCACACGGCCGCGCTGGGCGGTAAAGTCCAGAATCACGCGCTCGCGGTCGGTGAGGCTGCCTGGTTCAATTTCCTCAAAGTCGGGGTTGGGACTGATAAATGTCTCGCTTTCCACTTTGAGCCCCGACGGAATGGCCGCTTTGAACACTTCGCCCGTGGAGCAAAGGTAGTACTCGGCCATCCAGTCCCAAAACTTGAGTTGTGGGTGCCTGACAATGGGCTTTTGGTCGAGAGGGGCCATGATTTCCTTGATTTCATATCCCTTGGGCTCCACATCGTGTAGCATGGTGACAATGGCGGTGTAGATTTTTTTGCGCCCGAAAGGCACCAGCACGCGATGACCCACACTTACCGCAAAGTCGGTAGGGATGCGGTAGGTGTAAGTTCCTGGAATGGACAGAGGCAGCAACACCTCGGCAAATCGTGGCATGGCAATCAGGGTTGTTGGTTGAGGTATTGTGAGTAAATGTCGTTCTCAAGGGTGGCCGTAGTGGCCCAGTTGAATCGTGCCGGCAGAGTCTTGCGAGCGCCTTGTCGCAGCACGAGTGCCACGCGTTGCGCCATGTTCTCGACCAGTTGGTCGTTCTTCTCTATGACGTTTTCTTGCCCGATGGCATCGGCAATGCCCCCCACATGGGTGGCAACCACACTTGCCCCACAGGCCATGGCCTCGAGCACCACCAGCGGGAGCCCCTCGTTGTGGCTGGGCAGCACCAACACATCGATGGCGTTCATGATGCTGGGCATGGATTGGGCATCCTGTTGTCCCCAGCAGCGGCACTTGCCTTCCACCCGGCGGCGCAACGGTCCGTCGCCCACCACCCAGCACTGGACAGGGTGTTCGGTATAGATTTCCCTGATCCGGTCAAAAATGTGGGGTAGGGCATCGATGTTCTTTACCGGCAACAGGTTGCCCACAAAAGCCACAACCTTCTCATCGTGCCCTACATCGTATTGCTTGCGCAACTGTTCCCGTTCGGCATCGGACAACCGCTTGAAGTCGGGCCTCACGCCGTTGGGAAGTATCTGCGAATGAATATCCCCGGCCAGCATACGCGCTTGTGCCTCGATGGCTGGCGAGACAAAGAAATTGCAAGTGGAACCCTTCAACAAATCGATGGTGGCCTTGCGCACCATGTCGTCGCGCTGGGGTGCGGTGTGGATGTCGCTGCCGTGCCAAGTGATGAAATGAGGAATGTCGAGTTGCCGACCCGCCAGTGCTGCAAGGTGTGCGGCCAGTCGGTCGTGTGCAGTCACCAAGTCATAACCACGGAAGTGCCATGCCATGCGGCTGCACCAGTTCAAATAGTCGCTTGGCTGTCGGTGCAAGATGCGATGCCGCAGGGCATCGGCCATGGAACGCTTGTGCCACAGCATGTGGATGGTGGTGTCGCCAACGGTGACTTCGGTTGTCCTCGGGGTGTTGCCCGAGTGACGCAGGAGTCGCATGACGGCCCCGTCGTAGACTTGAATCATGAACAGGTCCACTTTGTAGGGAGCGATGCGGCTCAGGTGCTCGACGCGGTTGACCACAGCGTTGAACACTCCCATCCGTTGGTTGACGTTGCCCTCAAAAATGACTGCTATGCGTTTCATGTGTCTTGTGGAGGTTTCGTTGACACAAATGTAGCGTTTTTTTGTGACACGAGCAAGAAAAAGGGGCTGAACATTACGTTCAACCCCTCGTTGTGGCGGAGGCCAGACTCGAACTGACGACCTTTGGGTTATGAGCCCAACGAGCTGCCACTGCTCCACTCCGCGATGTTTTGTGGGTGCAAAATTACAACAAAAAGCGGCCCGTGTCAATAGCACGGGCCGCAAAAAGTATGTTATTTAACATATTTTACACATCAATGGCAGGCTGTACATGCTTTTTTGGCGATTTCCTTGAAGAAATCGTTGCCCTTGTCATCGACCAGAATAAATGCCGGGAAGTCCTCAACGGTGATTTTCCAGATAGCCTCCATGCCCAGTTCGGGGTATTCAACACACTCAATGCTCTTGATGCTGCTCTGCGAGAGCACGGCAGCCACGCCACCGATGGTGCCCAAATAGAAGCCGCCATGGCGCTTGCAGGCATCGGTCACCTCTTGCGTGCGGTTGCCCTTGGCAATCATCACCAGCGATGCGCCATGATCTTGGAATTCATCCACATAGGGGTCCATACGGTTGGCCGTAGTGGGTCCCATCGAGCCGCAGGGATAGCCCTCGGGGGTCTTGGCGGGCCCGGCATAGAGGATGGGGTGGTCCTTGAAGTACTGTGGCATTCCCTCTCCGGCTTCGAGCCGTGCTTTGAGTTTGGCGTGCGCGATGTCGCGTGCCACAATGATGG
>CACZNP010000171.1 GCA_902782545.1 uncultured Bacteroidales bacterium | reverse complement strand
TTCAGGATTTTCCGCTCAGGGTCAACAACCATACACGACGGCACGAAACGCACATCAAACACATCGTCGATACGGTCGTTGTAGCCGTTTACCCAATTCTTGGGCAACGACTGCGCCGCAGCGGGCCAGCCTTCGGCAGGCTTGTCAACTAGGACATGGACCACATTGAGTTGCCCACTCTCTATCAAAGCATTCACTTTCACATCGGTGCTCAGACGCAGACGGTCGATCGACGTGTCGGCTCCATTGTCGCCAAAGAACACCACAGTATGCACAGCAGGCAGGGCACTCAAGCGTGTTTTCGAACCAGTGGCATCGGTGAACTCGAAATCGACCACCGCACCCGTTTGATTGCGCTCGATGCGTGCCACTTGATCTTTGTAATACTCCCGCTCCGACTTCTTGAGCCGCGAGGCATCGGCCATGAACCGGGCAATTACCAAATACACCTCATCGCTCCAGTACTCAGCATTGGGGCCATAGAGCACGCGCTCGGCCACCTGACCCACCTTGAGCAAATTGGCATTGTTCGACTGTGCCTTGAACAGGAAATCACGAATCGTGCTCATCACAATGTTGCGGTGGCCAAAGCGGAAAAAGTCCACAAAATCCCGAAATGCCGTCTCAAAGGCAGCATCATCGGCTATGGGACGTGTGATATCGTAATTGTCCCAAAAATGCGAAATAATGTAATTGCAACGGCTCTCGAGCGTGCTGCAGGTGTCGGGAGCCTGGGGATAAGCAAACGGAGTGCTGGGAGCCACAGGGGCATCCTGCGCGCAAACTGCTGTGAACGTGAGCCATAGCAGTGTCATCACTTGAAAGAATCTCTTCATCTGTGTCCAGTTTTTGCAGATTATTCCATTTTAAATGGTAAAAGTACTGCAAAACCACCGACTACACAAACCCCCACCCCATTTTTTAATGCTTTTTAAAAAAACACACGCGTGGGGAAGCATCGTCATGACACGTCCCCACGCTTTCAATTTCTTGCGATGCCGGTATCGGCAGTCACTTGCCCTCGTTGATGAGCCGCAGTTCACGAGGTGTGAAATCGGCGGTCGACGGCTTCCACGACGGGTCGGGCATATACCACCACAACTTGCCGAAGAAGCGTTTCAGTTTCGGGTCTTTGAACACATAGCCACGGCTGGCATAAGGCAAATTGCGGGCGATGCGGCGGTCCACCTCACGGTCATAGGATATCACGTAATAGGGCCCACGGTCATAGAAAGAACCCAAGGGCGATGACTCGTCGAAAAATGTCATGATATCGGCCGAGATGATTTCAATGTCATCGTTGGGATTGAAATCCCGCCCATGCCATTCCACGGTGCCGTTTCTCAACGCCACTTCCACCACGTCCTCACCGTAGACTTTGTTGCGCCGTATCTTTCCCTTGCCGCCTGTAATCACAAACCGGGAGCCATGAAACAGCGACTCCGACAGGACAAAATGTTTGGCGGTGTTCAGGGCACTGATTCGCAGCGTGAAGTCACCAATCTTGCCACCCCGCCACCGGCTGGCCGGTGTGAGCCAATAAGGGACAATGAACGCACGGCCCACGCCGAACGACATGTTATAGCGATAGGTGTGATGAACCTTGTTCTCGCCTTTGACAAAATGCGCATCGAAGCAGTAGGCGTAGGCATAGCGAACGGCTTCCTCGGGCAAGGTGTCGCGCGATGGGTCATAGGGCTTGTCGAGGCTGCCTGGTTGCACCAAACTGTTGCGGTAGTTCAGCGATTTGTCATTCATGACCACCGTGAAGTCGTTGATATAGGGATGACGCGCGTCGGCTGTGATACTGTCGCCGGTGTTGTATGGCATCAATGCCTCAAAACCCATGGTCACCGTCTTGGCTGGCCCGTGGTTGAAGAACACGTACTGCACATCCACTGTGGCATAGCCATCGTCGCCCAAGTTGATGCTGAGCACCTCGCTCTTGACCGAAATGTCTTGCTCGCCCAATGGCTCCAAGTGACTTCCACGGGCAAAGTACTCCGCATCGTTGGCGCACAGGCCTACAGGAATCATCACGGCCATGCACAAAATCATTTTTCTCAACGTCGTTTTCATTGTCAATTGGATTCAAAAAAACAAGTAGCAATCTTCGATTCGCACAACACGCCTATTTGGCGTAACGCTTGATGGCATCGCGCCAAATCAAGTAGGCTTTGCCCATCAGGTGGAGGCCGTCGTTGGTATACTCGGCCTTGAGCCGCCCTTGACCGTCAACAAAGAGTGGGTACAAGTCGATCCAGGTCACTCCTTGACGGCGAGCCACCTGCTCCAGCGCCTTGTTGCCCTCCACAACCACATGGTCGCGGCCGCGAAGCAGTTTCCACTCGCGCACTTCGTTGTTGAAGGGCAACATGGACTGAAGGTAGATTTTTGTCCGCGGCGAACGGGTCTTGATAAGGACTATGAGGCGTTCCATGGCACGGGCAATGCTATCGCCACTCACATCGTGCGACACATCATTGACTCCACCCAAGATGAAAATCTTCTTGGGCTGTCCCTTGAGAATGGGCTCCATGCGATCGATGTAGCCTTGCACAATGTCGCCCACAATGCCACGGTTCTTCACATGGCGGTTGTTCAGCAACTCGTTCCACTCGGCTCCGTCGGTCAGACTGTTGCCCAGCATGACGATGTCTTTCTTGCCGATGGGCAATTCATCGAACAGTGTTGCACGCCGACCGTAGTATGGATCGGTATTCGCTTGGCCCCACGCGGTGCTGGCCAGCGCCAATGCAATGACCAGCAGACTGAATATTCTCATCGTCTTTCGAGGTGTTTAGTGTTCGTTACGGTAAGCATCAATGGCACGTTTCACTTGGCCGTGGAGCAAGAGCAACCGCTTGGCCTCGTCATAGGGCAGTCCCAATTCCTCAACCAACATGCGCGTGCCACGATCCACCAACTTTTTGTTGGTGAGTTGCATGTTCACCATCTTGTTTCCCTTGATGCGACCCATCTTAATCATGACTGTGGTCGATATCATGTTGCAGATGAGTTTCTGGCCCGTGCCGCTCTTCATGCGCGAACTGCCGGTCAAGTACTCTGGCCCCACAATCATCTCAATGGGAATCTCGGCCTCGCGGCTCACAGGAGCGTCGGGATTGCTGGTAATGGCAGCAGTGAGACAGCCGTGGGCACGGGCGTCACGCAATGCGCCAATCACATAGGGGGTGGTCCCCGATGCGGCGATGCCAATGACGGTGTCCTTGCTGTTCACGTTATGTGCCTGCAAGTCTTTCCAGCCCTGCTCGGTGTCGTCCTCTGCGTTCTCAACGGCATTGCGCAATGCATAGTCGCCGCCAGCGATGAGGCCGATAATCCAACCTGGTTCCATGCCAAAAGTGGGGGGAATCTCGCTGGCATCAAGCACGCCCAACCGGCCACTGGTGCCGGCACCCATGTAGAAGATGCGGCCACCACGTTTCATGCGCTCAACAATACCCGAGACAAGTTTCTCGATTTGCGGAATCGCCTTTTGCACGGCATCGGCCACCTTGTGGTCCTCGTGGTTGATCTCAGTGAGAATCTCAAGCACCGATTTCTTCTCTATATCGTCGTATAGCGAAGATTGTTCGCTAATTTTCACAAAAGCCATAATTTCTTGTGTTGGATGTAAATAAATGAGTATTAAACATCTATTGTCTTGTCACACCAGTCTGTGTGATGACTCACAGTGCGGAATGGTACTTGACAAGCCCCTCCATGGGGTTCTGAATGATGTTGCCAATGGTGATGCCCCGTGAGGCAGCGGCCTCCTTGAGCACTTCCTTCTGATACAATGCGATTGACCCCACAAAATTACAAGGCAAATCCTTGTATCCTGCATAACTCTCTACATTGCGCACAAAGAATGCGGTGAATGCACGAAACACCAAGTCGTGGATGGCCGGTTCCTGGATGTTGTGTTGCAAGAACGGGGCAAACTGTGCCAAATAGCGGTTGGCAGCGGGCTGACGATAGACCGCGTTGATGATTTGCGTGCGGTCGGTATTGTATTCCTTGAGGAATTTCTCGCACAGATGCTCGGGAAGTTGCTTTTTCAGCACATCGCCCACCAGCAATTTGCCCAACACGGCACCACTGCCCTCATCACCGAGGATGTAGCCCAGCGGCGACACATTATCAACAACCCGCTCGCCATCATAGTAACACGAGTTGCTGCCAGTTCCCAAGATGCAGGCGATGCCCGGTTTGTGGCCACACAATGCCCGCGCGGCGGCAAGCAGGTCGCTGTCCACCTCTATTCGTTGGGCGCTGGGAATATTGGCCTTGAGCGCTTGCACGACATTGCCTTTGATCTCGTCGCTGATGATACCGGCGCCGTAATAATGAATCTCATCGACTTTGTAACCTGTGATGTGCGGCATCAACTCGTCATGGATGCGAATGGTCATCTCCTCTACCGTGAGCATGAGGGCATTCATTCCTGTGGTGAAGATTTGAGCAACCTTCTCATTTCCGTTAAGCAGACACCAATCAATCTTGGTCGATCCGCAGTCAGCAATTAAAATCATAGTTTATCTGTTTTAAGTGTTTGTTTTGGCAATTATATCTTAATGAAAATCTTTTTCTTGTAAAGGAAATAACCGGGAACCCAGCAGATGAGGACAAACACCACGGCATAGAGCGCCGAACCGGCCTCGGGGCTGGTGGTCACTGCCTGGCATGCGTCATGAATGAGGCTGTGGATCGAGATGGGGTTGCCTTCGCCATCCATACCAAGGCGCACTGTGCCAAAGATGATGGCCAGGATGGAACCCAGCAGATAACAGAACAACGGGTTCACACCGAAGGACTGGAAGAAGCGGCACCAACGATTGTGTCCCTTCACATCGATGGCATAGATGAGCATCGCCAGAATGCAAGAGGCCATGCCACAGGTGATGAGCACGTAACTCGAGGTCCACACCTTCTTGCAGCAAGGGATACCGTATTGCAGCAGCCATCCCACCAACAGCATGACTCCACCCCACACGGCAATCTCAACAATGCGGTCGCGGTTGTCGTGCAACTTGACCAAGCACTTGCCCACCAGGAAACCGATGAGCACATGAGCCACACACGGCAGCGTGCTGAGCAAGCCCTCGGGGTCAAGGGCCAATCTCTCGCCAAAGGCATGCTCATGATACATGTGATCCTCGCCCAGGATGCTCATGTCGATTCGCGACACAATATTTTCCAGCGAGAAGTCATAACCATGCCCACGTCCAAGAATGATGGCATAGACCACCAGGATGATTGCAATGAGCCACGGCAGCCATTTGGTCTTCATCAGCACGGCAATCAATGACCCAAAGAAATAGGCCAGTGCAAGACGCTGAAACACACCCAGAATGCGTAATTTGCCAAACATATCGGCCCAAAACGATGCCTCAGGGTTGTACAACCCGCGAAGCCACATTCCAAACCACTGAATCACCCACCCGATGAGAAACAGCAACACTGTGCGCCGCACTATCTTGAGCATGAGAGGACCGCTCATCGAAAAGTTGAACTTGCGCAACGAGAAATACATCGACACGCCCATCACAAACATGAAGAATGGGAACACAAGGTCGGTGGGGGTGAGCCCTATCCATTCGGCATGGCTCAATGGAGCATACAGGTGGCTCCAGGTTCCAGGATTGTTCACCAGCAGCATGCCGGCAATGGTGATACCCCGCAGGATATCGACAGCCAACAACCGCTTGCTGTTATTCTGATTTGTTTTTGTTTTCGTTTTGGCCATAATCATTCGTTTTTTATGATATTCGTTTTTGTGGTAGTACATTCGTCAATCAGGTAAACCAACGACTGGTAGGGAATGCCACTGTGGGTAGTGAGCCCTATTTCACAGGTGCGGCTGTTCGAGAACCCCCGGCGGCAACCCGATTTCTCAATGGCAATGCGCAATTTGCGCAACGCATAGGCATTCACTTCGGGATGGGTGAACCCTTTGTCGCCGGCAAAGCCGCAACATCCCACTCCCTCGGGCAGCACCACTTGGCTGGAGCAACGCCGGGCAAGCGACAGCAACTTGCCGTCAACACCCATCAACCGTGTGGAGCACGTGAGATGCAACGCCACGGGTTCGTCGGTCGTGTGGAAGTGGAGGTCTTGGGCCACAAAATCGTGGATGAACTCCATCAGTTCCAGGGGATGGACCTGGCTCATGTGCTCACGCATGCGATGCAGGCATGGGCTTTGGTCGCACACCACAGGATACTTGCCGCCCTCACTGGCTGCCAGCAAGGCTGCCTCGAGTTGGGCGGTTTTTTGGTCGGCGATACCGGGCATGCCTTTGCTCTCCCATATCATGCCGCAACACAGTTGTTTCATGTCTTTGGGGAAGATAACCTCCCATCCTGCCTTGTGCAGGAACGACACAACCTCGTCCACAAGGTCGATCTTCGGCCCTTTGGAACCGCGGCCCATGGTTTGGTTCAGGCAACTGGGGAAATACACCACCCGCTTGTCGCCCTCGGGCATGGGGACACTGTGCATGCGGTGGGCATGAGGCAGCGACGGTGTCCACAACGGCGCTCCCATGCGATGCATGGTGCGACCTATCGCACCCACTGCCGAGTCGCCCAACACAGCATGTGCGGCACCTGCCAGATACAACATTCCCTTGACTCCACTCTTGACTGCCGCAAAGTGGTTTGCACACCACTCACCCATATCATGGGACAAGGACCCCGGTCCACGCCGGGAGGCACGCAAGTGATGGGTCATCTCACCCACATTGATTCTCATGGGGCACGAAGTGGCACACAGCCCATCGGCGACACACGTTTGCTCCCCATAGTATTTGTATTGTTTCTCAAGCCGTCGCAGCCGGGCCGGCTCGGTGCCAGTGGCGCGCAGGCGGGCAATCTCTCGCTGGACGATGATGCGCTGGCGACTTGACAACGTCAGGCCGCACGTCAAGCAATTCACCTCGCAAAAACCACATTCAATACACTTGTTCACCGAGTCATCGGTCAGGGGCATGGGTTTGACGCTCTTGACAAAGCAGTCGGGGTCATCGTTGAAAATGACACCAGGGTTCAGTATGCCTTCGGGGTCGAACAGGTGTTTCACCTCGCGCATGATCTCATAGGCCGTTTCGCCCCACTCTTTTTTCACAAACGGAGCCATGTTGCGACCCGTGCCATGCTCGGCCTTGAGCGAGCCATCGTACTTGTCGACAACCAGTTTGACCACCTCATCCATCAAGTGACGGTACTTGGCCACATCGGCCTCGGTGTCGAAGGATTGGGCTATGATGAAATGGTAGTTACCCTCCAACGCATGACCATAGATGCAACTGTCTTCGTAACCGTGCTCGATGAGCATATTGGCCAAATCAACCGTGGCATCGGGCAAATCCTCGATGTGGAATGCCACGTCCTCGATGATGACCGTCGTGCCCAAGGGCCGCGTCCCACCCACACTGGGGAAGATGCCCGAGCGAATGGCCCAATACTTACCGTATTCCTTGGGGTCGCTGGTGAACCGGGCAGGCACGTAGAGTGTGAACGGTTCCAGTATTTTGTTGATGGCGGCGATGTTGCTGTCAAGTTCCTCTTGCGTATCGGCAAAGGTTTGAATGAGTACCGCCGTGAGGTCGGGGCCAGTTGTGTCGTCAACGCTCGCCAACGATTTCTTGTCGAGCAACTCGGCACAATGCACAGGACCGTTTTTCATGGCCACCACAGCCTCGCACGCCTTGCGCATCTCTTGAAAATAAAGCATGGCGCTGGCACGGAACGGATGCAAGTGGGCGGTGGCCATCGTGAACTCGCTTGCAAAGGCCAAAGTGCCCTCGCTGCCCACCATCAAGTGTGTGATGATGTCGAAGGGGTCGGTGAAATTGACAAACGGCGATATGTTGAGGCCGGTCACATTCTTAATGGCATATTTGCGACGGATGCGCGCCACCAAATCGGGGTCACTCATCACCTTGTCACGCAGACGTTCAATGCCCGCTATAAAGTCGGGATGAGTGGCCTCGAACCGCTTGCGGCTTGCGGCATCACCCGTGTCGAGGATGGTGCCATCGGCCAGCACGATGCGCATCGAGCGCATGATGCGGTCACTGTTGGCATGGGTGCCGCAACTCATTCCACTGGCGTTGTTGATGACAATGCCACCCACCATGGCCGAGTTTTTCGAGGCTGGGTCGGGCGAGAACGTACGGCCCAAAGGCGCCAGAATCTCATCCACTTTATGCCCAACAATGCCTGGTTGCAACGTAATGGTCGAGGCGTCCTCGCTCACACGGTAGCGTTCCCAGTTCTTAGCGGCCACGATGAGAATGCTGTCGGTCACCGTTTGTCCGCTCAAACTGGTACCTGCCGCGCGGAAAGTCACCGGCAGCCCCATCTCATGGGCCACT
>CACZNP010000170.1 GCA_902782545.1 uncultured Bacteroidales bacterium | reverse complement strand
GTGCTGGCCCCGCAAGTTTGCTGCACATTCATCCGGCAAGGCGAGGACTCTGTGGGCGCACCCAGCAAGGCTTTGGGCATCATCGTCAACTACATCCTCTCGCCAGCCATCATCATCTACACTGTCATCCTCTATGCCTACTTTGTGAAGATTGTGGTCCAGTGGGATTTGCCCAAGGGCGGTGTGGCATGGATGGTCATGGGATTCATTGCGGTGGCCCTGGTGGGATGCATGGTGCAGTCGGTAGTGGGCAAACGGTACTACGACTGGTTCTATCGTCACTTCACACTCATCGCCGTGGCACCGCTCATTTTGTTTTGGGCTGGATCGGTCTATCGCATCGGGCTATACAATTTCACCGAGAGCCGTTTCTACCTGATGGTGGCAGGTGTGCTGATGACCCTCTTTGTGCTGATGCTGCTCACCGGGCGTACACGCCGATACCAGTGGATGGCACTCATTTTTGCGGCGGCCATCGTCTTGTTTACTTACATTCCCGGCATTTCGGCCAAGAGCATCGGGCTGCGTAGCCAGCAGCAACGCCTCTCAAGCATCATCGGCGAACTGCGTCTGGCCGATGCGGCGACAGGCAAGTTGAACGACAGCATCGACACCCCAAGCATTGTGCGCGACAGCCTGTTGTGTGCGCAGTACAGGGACGCCTGCAGCGTCATCGGTTATGTGCGCAGTGCGATGGGAACCGAGGCGTTCGGCAAGCGTTATGGCCAGTGGACCCATTCGGAGTATGAATTCAATTACGATAAGGGCAACTCCTCGTCGGCCACGGGAAAGTGGCACGACCGACTCCATCCTGTGAATCTGGACCAGTACAGCGTCATGCTGCCTGCTGGGGATTATCGATGCAACTACGACCAGCACAGGATTGTCGTCACCGACAAAAACGAAAGTGTGGTCCTTGAATACCCCATCGACGCCATCGTTGGCCGTGACCCATCGCTGTTGCGCAATCCCGAACAACTGCTCACTTGCCGCAACGACTCGCTCATGCTCGTGCTCGACGGCATCCTCATCGACGACACCATTGTGGCGAGTGTCAACACCTGCGGGTTCTCGCTTTTTAAGAAACCAAGCAAATAGTTCCCACTTGCCGAGTGGCAACTGTGCTTGAGTCACGCCAGCGTGGCTGAATCCGGCCCTGGCGGGATTGTGGGCTACAAATCGATTGTGTGGGGCGCAATGTCGGTGTCGTGGGTTGCCAACGACGCGATGCAGTTCGGGTCGAGCGACTGCTCACGAATCCACTCGAGCGACTTGCGTTGCATCGGCTTGTCCAGCGCAATGCCGCTGGTGATCATTTCTTTCCAGGATTTTGTGGCATAGCCGCCATCGGCAAAGAGAAGCACAAACTTGCCCTCGGCATTGGTGAGTTTGACCGCGCGGAGCCCGTTGGCATGGTCACAATCGAGGTGGGTGAGCAGCACATAGTCAAGGCAGTCCGGCGTGATTCCCATTGTGGCCAGTTGCTCGTCAATGGCTTCGCCTTTGGCGACACGGCCTTGATTGACGTGGTAGAGAATCCATGACCCCAAGCTCTTGATTTGGGCCCGCTTGTCGTACATGCCATTGGGCGACATGTCGCGATGCCAGCCGGTGTCGACAAGAATCAATCCCTGCGGATGCTCAATCAGATGAACCGATACAGGAAGCCAACTCCAATTTTTTTTCGGGGTGGTCATTCCCGAAGCCTTCAACAGATTGCAGTTGTCGCCGCCGAAAGGCAGGTAAGGCGACACACGCACCTCGCCAGTGCGCAATACATGAATTTTCATAGAGTGCAGTAAATAGTGTTTGAAAGGTGGTGTAAAAATACTAATTATTTTCGGTAGTGGCTTGTTTTTTTACGCATTCATGGAGAAAAATGGAAAAATTCGGTGAATTGAGCACAAACATCCGTAAAACGGTCACAGACTCTTTGATGGATTGTGTGTTATTTTGCAGTCGATAATCATTCTCTTAAAAACAAAAGCAAAATGAATACACTTACCAAAACATTGATGATTATGTTCGCGATGATGATGTGCAGTTGTGCCGACGACAGTAGCGAGGTTATCGCACAGACCACAACCTTGCCCCAAAAGATGATGATCACCATCGACGGTGTTTCGCATTCCGTGACCCTGAACGGCAATGCCGCTGCGCAAGCGCTGGTGGCTCGGTTGCAGCAAGGCCCTGTGACCGTGACGCTGAACAGCAGTGGCGGTTTTGAGATTTGGGGTGCTCTGGGCTTTTCACTGCCCACGAGCAATGAGCAAATCACCGCACAGCCAGGCGATGTGATTCTTTACAATGGGAGCAACATCTGCCTGATGTATGGTTCCAACTCGTGGAGTTATACCCGCCTGGGACACATCGACGGTCTCACGGAGAGCGAGTTGCGCACGTTCCTGAAAGCGGGCGAGAGCAACATCGACGTGACATTGTCGCTGGCATCCATCAGCACGGGCGTGAGCCAGGTGAGGGTGGACGCTGCCCCTGAGGCTGACGTATATTATGACCTGAGTGGCCGCAGGGTGGAGAATCCCACGCATGGCATGTACATCAAGAATGGAAAAAAAGTAATTTTGTAGAATCATGAAGAAATCCTTATTGGTTGCGTCAATCATGGGCTTAGCGCTCATGTCATGCAACAAGAACCAACAAAACGCATCAGAAATGAACACGACATTGCAACTCACACAGGAATGGGACAAGACGTTCCCACAAAGCGACAAGGTGGACCACAAAAAGGTCACATTCAAGAACCGGTACGGCATCGAACTGGCTGCCGACATGTACACGCCGCGTGATGCCGCGGGCAAGTTACCCGCCATTGCGGTGAGTGGCCCATTTGGAGCCGTGAAAGAGCAGAGCAGTGGCCTCTATGCCCAGCACATGGCCGAACTGGGCTTTGTCACCGTTGCCTTCGACCCTTCGTTCACCGGAGAGAGTGGCGGTGAGCCGCGCCGCATGGCCTCGCCCGATATCAACACCGAGGATTTCCTGGCGGCTGTGGATTTCCTCAGCGTCCAGGACAATGTTGACCCCGAGCGAATTGGCATCATCGGCATTTGTGGGTTCGGGGGCATGGCCATCAACGCCGCAGCGCTCGACCCACGCATCAAGGCCACCGTGGCCTCGACGATGTACGACATGAGCAAGGTGACCGTGGAGGGCTACTTCAAGAGCGAGGACACCAAAGAGCAGCGCATGGCCAAGCGCAAAGCACTTGCCGCCCAGCGCACCGAGGACTACCGAAACGGCACTTACAAGCGTGCCGGCGGTGTGGTTGACCCGCTGCCCGACGACGCGCCTTTCTTTGTGAAAGACTATTATGACTACTACAAGACCACGCGCGGCTATCACAAACGCAGCGGCAACAGCAACGATGGCTGGAACGTGACGGGCTGCCAGTCGTTCCTGAACCAGCCTCTGCTTGCCTGGGCTAACGAGGTGGAAACACCCGTCTTGCTCATTCATGGCGAGAAGGCCCATTCGCGCTACTTCAGCGAGTACGCTTTTGAGAAGATGACGGGTGTTCACGTGGAAGGGGAGAGCAGAACCGTGGGGAACAAAGAATTGATGATTATCCCCGGTGCTGTGCACACCGACCTCTACGATGACCTGAACGGCAGGATTCCCTACGAGAAAATGAACACATTCTTTCACGAAAACCTCAAATGACATGAAAAAAGTTGTTGTCATCTCCACCAGCCTGCGGGCTGGCTCGAACAGCCACTCGCTGGCCGAGCGGTTTGCCGAGGGTGCCAAAGCAGCGGGCCATGAAGTGGAACTCGTGTCGCTACGGGGAAAGGAAATCAAGTTTTGCATCGGCTGTCTGTCGTGCCAAAAGACGGGTGCGTGCGTCTTCAAGGACGATGTCCCGGCCATCATGGACAGCGTGCTCAATGCCGATGTGGTGTGCTGGGCCACTCCGATTTATTATTACGAGATGTCGGGGCAGATGAAAACGCTCATCGACCGCATGAATGCCATGTATCCCAAGGACTACCGATTCCGCGACATCTATCTGCTGACTACCGCTGCCGAGAATGAGCCACACGTTCCCCAACGGGCCGAAAGCGGCTTGCAAGGATGGATTGATTGCTACGAGAAATCGTCGCTCAAGGCACATCTGTTTTGCGGCGGGGTGGATGCTGCACGTGACATCGACGGTAATGACAAGTTGCAGGAAGCCAACGAATTGGGCAAAAACATTTAGCCAACCCAATAAATGGCCAATGCTATACGTTAATTGATTGGATGATGTACAACCTCGACAATATCGACCAGTTTAACCATGTCCTTGGCATAGAGACCGTCCACCCATTGGTGACGGTGTGCAACTTCAAGGACGTGCCTAACCGTGAACTTATCGACAACGAGACCACATGGCACTATGGCGTGTACGCTTTGTACCTGAAGAACACCCGCAGTTGCCTGCTGTCGTACGGTCACAAGGAGTATGACTACAGCGATGGGACGGTCACGAGTTTCGCCCCGATGCAGACGGTGACCGCCACCCCCATCCCAGGGTTGGACCACGACGTGGTGGCACTGCTGTTCCACCCCGACCTGATTCGCGGCACTTCGCTCGCCAAGGGGATGCCCGACTACCGTTTCTTTCAGTATTCCTCGAGCGAGGCGCTGCACATGTCGGAGCGGGAGCGTGGCATCTATCTGGACTGCATTGCCAAGATCAAAGAGGAAATCAACCGGCCCATCGACAAGTTCAGCCGCAAACTCATCTGCCGCAACATTGAACTGCTGCTCGACTACTGCATGCGGTTCTACGACCGCCAGTTCATCACGCGTGAACTGGAGAACCACAGTGTGATGGCAACCTTTGAACAGGCCCTGAACGACCATTTCCACAACAAGGAATCAATATTCATGAGCGGGTTGCCGTCGGTCAAGAAGTTTGCCGAGAAATGCTGCTTGTCGCCCAACTACTTTGGCGACTTGGTGAAGAAAGAGACCGGCAAAACGCCCGTGGAGTTCATCCAGCAGAAAATCATCGACATCGCAAAGGAAGACCTGCACTCGACCGATGTGTCTATTACCGAGTTGGCTTACAGCCTGGGCTTCCAAAGCAGCCAGCACTTCAACCGCTATTTCAAGCGCTGCACAGGCATGACTCCCACGGAATACCGACGTCACAGTCGACAGTCGGCTTGACAAGTCAGAAAATCACCGAGAGGGCGGGCACACCATTTTCCGAGGGTGTGCCTGCCCTGTTTTTTTGCCTGGCTGCTGGCAAGCGGCCGACCATCTGTTGGGCAGTGGCACAAAGAGTTTGGCACTCACTGGCGATGAGCATTTTTTTTGCGGTCTTTTTTTGTTTTTCATGTTTATTTGTGTAACTTTGTGAACAGGAGGTAGGAAGACATTCAAATCTCACAAAAAACACAACCAATGACCAAATAATTATCATTCACGGATTATGGCAACAACGATTATCGACAGATTGAGGATGGCGACTGTCACTGTTTTTGTGATGATGTCGTGGACTGTTTTTGGCCAGACGGGTTCTGGCCTCGACATTCCAGCGGATGAACAGGAGTTCTATCTTACGGGCGACTACATCGCTTGGGTACACATGGGCGATGAACCCAAATTCTCGTTGGGAGATGACGGATTGTGGCACAAAACCGTGAGTTTGAGAACCGATCAGGGTGTGAAGGTGGTGAATGTGGAACAAATCTTGTACTCGGCCAATTTGTCGACCCCCCACAATTCGGTCACCGACGAGATGATAAAAAACCGTACGCCCATCGTGCTCGAGACCAACGGAAATGCCAATGACGACGATGACCTCACTTCGCATCCCATCATCTACTTGCAGACCGAGGCAACGCGTGAGTTCATTCTTGAATCTGAGACGATGACGCTCACCGTGGCAGGTGTTCCGCACGACATCACCCTGACCCCCGTCACACAAGGCACCGCGCAACTGTCGACGCGTTCGGCCCGTTGGGGAGAGAAAGTGACAATAACCTTGCAACCCATGGGTGGTTACTCGCTGAAGAATATTGAGGTAAAGGCCGAAGACGGCTCTTTGATCACTGTGATTGACGAGGTCTTTGAGATGCCCGATCAACCGGTCACTGTCACCGTGACCTACGAAGAGAGCCGTTCCGGACAATGTGGCGACAACCTCGCCTGGTATGTGAACGAAAGTTACAGTACGCTCAGTATTTCGGGCAATGGCCCCATGTACGACTATCAGGAGTACACCCAGCCGTGGCTGAACTTCAAAGACAGAATCACTGACCTCTACATAGATGAGGGTGTGGAAACCCTCGGGGCTTACGCTTTCATAGGCATGGAAAACCTGACGTCTTCTGTGAGCATACCCAATGGTGTTGTCTCGATAGGGGAAAGTTGTTTTGAGTACACCAAAATCTCTGGCGTACAATTGCCTCCTTCCCTACAGTCAATAGGCAAAAACGCATTCCACAATGCTGAAATCACGGTTGTCAACCTTGAAGAATGCACCTCGCCGGAGTTCACCACCTTGCCCGAAGGCGTGTTTCGCAGCACCTCTCTGAACACGGTGACAATACCGGCAAATATCACCTCGTTTGGCGAGAACTCGTTTGCCGATAATTATATTTTGGAAAAAGTGACTTTGCTGTGTACAAGTATTTCCGAACTGGGAGGCAATGCGTTTGGCGATGTGGATGCCACCCTTGAGGTGGATGATGTCGACCTCTATCACGCCATTCGCAAAGTGGGTTCTCAGTGGGG
>CACZNP010000169.1 GCA_902782545.1 uncultured Bacteroidales bacterium | reverse complement strand
GCATCAAGCAACTCAAGGCCGACCCATGGGAGTCGATCGAGACGAAGTACCCCGTTGGCTCGAAACACAACGCCAAGGTGCGCAACTTCACCAACTTCGGCGTGTTTGTTGAGTTGGAAGAAGGCGTCGACGGTCTGATTCACATCAGCGACCTGTCGTGGACCAAGAAAATCAAACACCCCAGCGAGTTCACCCAGATTGGTGCCGACATCGAAGTGGTGGTCCTCGAAATCGACAAGGACAACCGCCGACTGAGCCTGGGCCACAAGCAACTGGAGCAGAATCCTTGGGATGTGTTTGAGACCATCTTCACTGTGGGCAGTGTGCATCAAGGCGTGATCACCGAGATGCTCGACAAGGGCGCTGTGATCAACCTGCAGCCCTACGGAGTGGAAGGTTTTGCCACCCCCAAGCACCTGGTCAAGGAAGACGGCACACAGGCCAAGCAGGACGAGAAACTGGACTTCAAGGTGATTGAGTTCAACAAGGAGTCGAAGCGCATCATCCTGTCGCACAGCCGCATCTTTGAGGATGAGCAGAAGAACGAGGCCCGCAAAGCCAAGAAGGCATCCAGCAAGCAACAGCCTGCTGCCGAAGAGGCTCCCGCCACCCAAGTGGAGAAAACCACACTGGGCGACATCAGCGAACTCGCCGCTCTCAAAGAGAAACTCGAGAAGGGAGAATAACAACACTTTTCCCAATGCAAGCATGGTTGGGCTGGCCCAGAACGGGCTGGCCCAACTTTTTTGTGAAATATTTTGGCGGTTCGACAAAATGCGCTAACTTTGCACAACCCAAACGACCGGCAACGATGAAAAAATTGTTACTCACACTTGCAGTTCTGCCAGCACTTGCCATCACCTCATGCACAGGTTGCGGCACCCAACAACCCGGCGACGGCTCCGACACCGTGGCAGCCGACACCGTGGTCAAGCAAGCCATCGTTGTCGACAAAGCGCCGCAAGCCATCGAGACAACAGGAGTGGCAGTGGACGGCGCCATGAACAGCATCTACATCCAAGTGGGCAACGACACCGTGGAATACAGTTTCCCCGACCTGGAACAGGCCAAACGCGCCTCTTGGACCATTGGCGACACGGTGACCGTGGTCTATGTCCACACAGCCGATGGCGACAGCGTCATCGAATTGCGGTAGTAGCTCAGTTGGTAGAGCATCAGCTTCCCAAGCTGAGGGCCGCGGGTTCGAGTCCCGTTTACCGCTCAAAACAACATGGAGAGAAAGGTGTGCCAGAGACTCTGGCACACCTTTCAATTTGATACACTTTCTTTTCCATATATACCGATTTAACCTTAATTGTGTTTGATGTGTCAAAAATTGGCACACAACAAACCGACCTTTGCAGTGTAAGAACAAACAAAGCAAAGGAGGTCAAGATGAACACAACAGCAACAATCCGAGAGATGAAGCGCGGCGACGAAGTGTACGCCACACTGGTGTGCAACGGCCGCACACTGGCCAATGTACGCGCCACAGAATTTGGCAGTCTGGACGAAATCGTGGGCTACATCTATGCCACAACCAGCGTGCTGGGCGGCCTGGCGCGCCTGACGGTGCGCAACCGCACACAAGGCTGGAGCGTCATTGTGCCACTGTCCCGGCAAGCACGACGGCCACTGGTGGCATAAAAGGGGATGAAGCATGCCTGCAACATGTAAAAAATTACTAAATTAACGCTTTCCATGATGGTGGATAGCGTTTTTTTAACTAACTTTACAAACTGGTAAACAACACTTGTAAAAACCAACTGAAATTATCTATAATTAACCGTTTTATTCAATTATGATTTATTCACAAGAAGTACAAAACATGTGCTGTGTAGCAAAGGGTGCCAATCATCCTTCTGCTCCCATCCCCGAGGAAGGGAAATGGGTACGTTCGAAAGAAATCAAAGACGTTTCGGGCTTTACCCACGGCATTGGCTGGTGCGCACCCCAGCAGGGCGCTTGCAAACTCAGCCTCAATGTAAAAGACGGCATCATCGAGGAGTGCCTGGTTGAGACCATCGGATGCTCGGGCATGACCCACAGTGCTGCCATGGCCGCCGAGATTCTTCCCGGCAAAACCATCCTGGAGGCCCTGAACACCGACTTGGTGTGCGATGCCATCAACACCGCCATGCGCGAACTGTTCCTGCAAATCGTCTACGGCCGCACACAGAGCGCCTTCAGCGAGGGTGGCCTCGTGGTGGGTGCCTCGCTCGAGGATTTGGGCAAGGGCCTGCGCAGCCAAGTGGGCACTATGTTCGGCACACGCGCCAAGGGCGTGCGTTATCTGGAAATGACCGAGGGCTATTGCACACGCATGGCTCTTGACGAGAACAACGAAGTGATTGGTTACGAGTTCCTGAGTCTGGGCAAGTTCACCGACGCTCTGAAGAAAGGCAAATCGCCCGAGGAGGCCCTGGATTTAGCCAAGGGTCACTACGGCCGCTTTGAGAATGCACCCAAGTATATTGACCCACGAAAAGAGTAACAGAATAAGGAGGATACAACTATGATGAGAGAAGTAAAATTTGAATCGCAAGATCGTCGCATCAAGCAAGTGCTTGCCGCACTCAACGCCGCTGGCATCAAGGACATCGAAGAGGCCAACGCCATTTGCGACCAATATGGTATCGATCCTTATAAGACCTGTGAGGAAACCCAGCCCATCTGCTTTGAGAATGCCAAGTGGGCCTATGTGTGTGGTGCCGCTATCGCCTTGAAGAAAGGCTGCAAAGTAGCCGCCGACGCTGCCGAGGCCATCGGACTGGGCCTGCAATCGTTCTGCATTCCTGGCTCAGTGGCCGATGACCGCAAGGTGGGTCTTGGCCATGGCAACCTGGCTGCCCGTCTGCTTCGCGAAGAGACCAAGTGCTTTGTCTTCTTGGCAGGCCATGAGTCGTTTGCCGCTGCCGAGGGTGCCATCAAGATTGCCGGTAAGGCCAACAAAGTTCGCAAGGAGCCGCTGCGCGTGATCCTGAACGGACTGGGCAAGGATGCCGCCAAAATCATTAGCCGCATCAATGGTTTCACCTATGTGCAGACCGAGTTTGACTACTTCACTGGCGAACTCAAGGAAATTGCCCGCACGCCTTATAGCGACGGTGACCGTGCCAAGGTGAACTGCTATGGTGCCGACGATGTGCGCGAAGGCGTGGCTATCATGTGGAAAGAGGGCGTAGATGTTTCCATCACTGGTAACTCGACCAATCCCACTCGCTTCCAGCACCCCG
>CACZNP010000168.1 GCA_902782545.1 uncultured Bacteroidales bacterium | reverse complement strand
TTCCTTGGCACTCCGCGCCACTCCCTCTTCAAGAGGGAGGATTCCTCCTCTGCCGTGGATGTCACTTCGGGCTCAGAGTAGCGAGCATACTGACCAGGATGTCAATGGCATCGTTGGCTTGCTCAATTGGGCAATTTATCGACCCCGAGAAACCTTGCGGCTCGGTCGAGATCATGATGAACCACACCATTACACTCTGCGAGCCATCGTCCTCGTCGGTGTAGATTGAGCGCACCATGGCATAGTCATCCCTGACCAACGTTTGGTCAACCTTGCATCCGTCGTGTTCTTTCATATACACCCAGTTGTCAACGCACTGTTGCAGTTGGGCTTTGGTTGGTCCCTCCTCGTTGAAAGTGGCGTCGAAGCGGATGTTGTCGTCGGCACTGGCGATGTTCACGAATGAGTCGCCGTCCCAAGTCACTTCCCAGTCGGCAGGATATTTGATTGAGAACGCTTTGTTCTCATAGGTTTTCATCTCTTGTGCCATGGTAGCCACACTCATTGTCAGGGCAGCCACTGCAAACAATAATGCTTTTTTCATGTCTTTTTCTGTGTTTAGTTTTTTTGTATCTAGTAATTGTGTAGTGCTCTTGCGTTCGTGTTTCATGATTGTGCCATCGTTTCGCTTCGTCGCCTTTCTCTCTTGGAAGTTGCGGATGGTTGTTCTTGACCGGCGGTGGCTCAGTTGTCGCGCACAACGATGAGTTCGACGGAGTTGTCTTCGAGCGAGTTGTGCTCATCGAGGTGGAAATGCGCTCCTGGAGCATCGTCGGCCGCAAGGGCAGTAAGGTGATTGGCCAGCGACAAAAGCCCCTCGCGGTTGGCCAGCACAACAACGGCTCCGTTTTGCACGGTCACTTTGACCGAGAAACCATCAATCCAGTTAAAATCCATGGTGTGATAATCGTTATGTTGCTACACATTTTCTTTCCTCATTTTTCCCCAGGCACTGGAAGACCGTGCCGACCCTGAGGGCAGGTGTCTCAGAACTGGTTCTCGATGATGTCGGTGAGCACGTCTTTCATTTGCATTCCAGCGGCAGCCACCTGCTGCGGGATGAAACTGGTGGCTGTCATGCCCGGCGTGGTGTTGATTTCCACCAGATTGATGCGGTCGGAACCGTCGGCGTTGCGGGAGATGATAAAGTCGATGCGGATGATGCCGTTGCAGTGCAGCAGGTCGTAGAGACGCAGCGTGAGGGCTTGCAACTGCTGGGTGAGTTCATCGCTGATGCGGGCCGGAGTGATTTCCTGCACCTGGCCGTTGTACTTGGCGTCGTAGTCGAAGAACTCGTTGTCGGTCACCACTTCGGTCACTGGGAAGGCCACGGCCTTGTCGCGGGTCTTGTAGCACCCCACGGTCACCTCGGTACCATCGAGGAAGCGCTCAATCATGATGCTGTGGCCCTGCTTGAAGGCAAATTCGATGGCAGCCGCCATTTGGTCGACGGTTTTCACTTTGGTCACACCAAAACTGGAGCCGTCGGCCACGGGCTTGACGAAGCAAGGCAGGCCCAATTTTCCGGCAATCTCCTCGTCGGTGGGGCGTGTGGAGTCGGAGCGGCGCAGCAAGATGCTGTCGGCCACATTCACATCGAAGGCCCGCAGGAAGTTGTTGAGTACATATTTGTCGAACGTCAGCGCCTCCACCAGCACGCTGCTGGTGGAGTAGGGCACCCGCAGCATGTCCAGATAACCCTGGAGAATGCCATTCTCGCCGGGCGTGCCGTGGATGGTGATGTAGGCATAGTCAAAACGCACCTTCACGTCTTGGTGAATGAAGGAAAAATCGTTGCGGTCCACCCGTGGCTGCTCGCCGTCGGGCAGCACCACGTGCCAGTCGAGGCCAGTCATCTCCACGATGTAAACATTGTATCGATCACGATCAAACCAATTGTACAGACCCTGTGCCGAGCGCATCGACACCTCATGCTCACTCGAGTCGCCACCACACACGATGGCTATGTTGCGTTTACTCTTTTCCATTGTTTCAATAATAATGCCACAAAGTTACGAATAAGTGAGAGCAGAACAAAAGAATTTATTCTTTTTTATGCCGAACGTGAGTGACTTCGGTCTAATTTATCCAACAATGGTGAATACTCAAGGAACTGCGTGGGGTTCCTGAAAAAACGGAACTCATGCCAATGGAAAAGGCGAAACTTTTTTGTCGGTTTGGTTTTTTCTGGGGTGGAGGTGGGATAATTCTGAATTTCTGTGTATTTTTGTGCAACTTAATCATTTCATCATGATGGATATCCAACAGTTGTACGATTTCTACACCCTGCACCCAGTGGTGACCACCGATAGCCGGGATTGCCCGGAGGGTAGCATTTTCATTGCCCTGCGTGGCGACAGTTTCGATGGCAATCAGTTTGCCGCGCAAGCACTTGAGAAAGGGTGCGCGCTGGCCGTGGTGGACGATGCCCAGGTTTTTGCCGACTATGAGCGGCATCCCCTTGCCGGCAAGCGGATGTTGCTTGTGCCCGATGCCTTGCAGGCGTTCAAGGACTTGGCGCGTGAGCACCGGCGCCAGTTCGCAATACCTGTGATTGGGGTCACCGGCACCAATGGCAAGACCACGACCAAGGAATTGCTGCGTGCCGTGCTGTCGCAGAAATACAATGTCATGGCCACCGAGGGCAACTTCAACAACGATGTGGGCGTGCCCAAAACCTTGCTGCGCCTTGCGCCCGAGCATGAGTTGGCCATTGTGGAGATGGGTGCCAGCCATCCCGGCGACATCCAGACGCTGGCTGCCGCCGCCGAGCCCACTTGTGGCCTGATCACCAATGTGGGCAAGGCCCACTTGCTGGGTTTCGGGTCTTTTCAAGGCGTCATCAACACCAAGGGCGAACTCTATCGTTTTCTGGCCTCACGCGACGAATCCACCATATTTGTCAACGCCGACAACGAGCACTTGATGGGCATCCTTCCCGCCGGGGTGAATGCTGTGGCCTACGGTCACGATGCAGCCAGTGGCTGCCGCATCGTGGGCGAGGTGGTGGCGTGTGACCCGTTCCTGCGCCTGCGCTGGCGTGACAATGAGGGCGACGGGCAGTGGCACAATGTCGACACCCACTTGATAGGCAGTTACAACCTGGACAATGTGCTGGCGGCTGTCACGGTGGGCTTGCACTTTGGCGTGGATGCCGCCGCCATCGATGCCGCCATTGAAGGATATGTGCCCTCGAACAACCGTTCACAACTCACCGAGACCGGGCGCAATCACCTCGTTGTGGATGCCTATAACGCCAATCCCACCTCGATGGAGGCCGCTTTGACCAACTTTGACCTGATGCAAGTGAGTCCCAAGATGGCCATTCTGGGCGAGATGCGTGAACTGGGAGCCAGCAGCCGCGAGGAGCACACGCGTCTTGTGGAGCGGCTGGGGCGCAGCCGTTGCGACGTGGTGTGGCTTGTGGGTGACGAGTTTGCCGACATTCCGTGCCCCTATCGCAAGTTCCGTGATGTGGAGGCTGTGAAAGCCGCTCTTGCCGAGGAGTGCCCACAAGGATATTACATCCTTATCAAGGGTTCCAACGGCAACCGTCTGTTCCA
>CACZNP010000167.1 GCA_902782545.1 uncultured Bacteroidales bacterium | reverse complement strand
TTTCAGAGTCGGGGTGAGAGGACTCGAACTTCCGACCTCCACGTCCCGAACGTGGCGCGCTAACCAACTGTGCTACACCCCGAATCTGTTTTGCGGTGCAAAGTTACTAAATAATTATCAATTGACAATTATCTATTAACAATTTTTTCGTTACAACGCCCGAATCTTGTGTTATGGATGGAGGCAGTCCTGGCTCATGCGTGCCATATACTGCTGGATGAGGCCTTTCAATTGGTGCTCCATTCTGGGTTGCTGAGGCAGGGCGGTTCCCACGAGGTTGTGTTGCATGAGGGAGTCGGCGAGGGAATAAATGCCCACCGTGCGGTTGCCGTCCCATTGCAGCACATATCCCTGATTCACAAGTTGGTAAATGCCGTTAAGGTAGGAGAATGCCCAAGTGTCCTCGGCGGGGGTGTTAAACACATCGATGCCAAAAGCGAAGTAGGGCTTGTTGTAGTGCAGAAGCCCCAGGACGGTGGGCAGGATATCGATTTGTTGGGCTATCTTGTCCTCGATGTGCGGGGTGAGGTCGCCGTTGGGATCATAGAAGATGATGGGTGCGGCAAACTCGCCCAGATCGGTTTGATACTCAGGATGGTCGCTCATGTTGGTATGATCGCTGGTGAGCACAAACAGGGTATTCTTGAACCAGGGTTGCTTGCTGGCGGCCTCAAAGAAACGGCGCAAGGCGTGGTCGGTGTAGCCAATGCAGCGGTGGATGGGAAGTGTGCCCGCGGGGAATGTGTCGGCATATTGCTTGGGCACCACAAACGGGTGGTGCGACGATGCTGTGAACACGGCTGTCATGAAGGGCTCGTGCATTTGGTTCATTGTGCGGCAATAGAACTGCAGGAACGGCTCGTCCCAAATGGCCCATGTGCCATCAAAGTCGGTATCGCCTCCCGTCAAAGGATCGGAATTGAACTCATCACGACCATAATAGGCTCCGAAACCTGTGGCGCGAGCAAATGCCTGAAATCCCATGCTCCCATTGGCCGCACCGTGGAAGAATGCCGTGGTGTAACCCTCATCGGCCAGTAAACGCGCCAGTCCCGAAACATGGTTCATCGATGCCGGCGTGAGGAAGAACGGCTCAATCATCATGGGGATGCTCGACAACACCGACGGCATGCCGTCGATGCTCTTGTGGCCATTGGCGTAACTGTGGGTGAAAGTGACGCTGTGGGCGATGAGTGAGTCGGTGAAGGGGGTGTAGCCACGGTATCCCGGGTCATCATGGCGGTTGAGGGCTCCGATGTACTCCCGTCCGAAACTTTCCACAATGAGCACAACCACGTTTTTTCGTGCCATGGGCAGCGAGTCGGTGGGGTGGTGAACGGGGTCAAAAGCCTGTTGCAAATCTTGTTCGTTGTCGAAGTAGGATGGTACGCGGAACACGTCCTTGCCGAGGGTGCGCAGCAGCGAGAAGGGTGTGTTGAGCACCAACGCGGCATCCATGGGACGCGACACGTATTGGCTGGCGTTGCTCACCGTGATGGGACGTACGGCTGTGGTGAATCCACCACGCATACCGGCCACGCACAATCCGGCAGCGAGGGCGGTGGCAATGACCAGGGTGGGGTAGTAGGCGATGAGTATTAGCGGACGGCGCAACCGGGGGATGAAATAAAGGCACCACAAAACGGCCACCACTGCGGCTGCCAGCACTACCAGGTACCAGTGGCTGAGCATCTCGTTGCCGAAGATGGACAGCAGGTTGCTCTCGTGGGCAAATTCGCCAAACACGGTGCTTGTGGTGCGGCGCAAGGTGAACGGGAAGTAGACAGCATCGCACAGGTTGACAACGAATGCCAGTGAGTTGACCACGACAAACAGCCAACGCAACACACGATGGTAGGCTGGGCGCTCTTTCCAGTGTAAGGGCAACAGCATCAATAATATCCACAGGGCGTTGGTGTACACAATCGCCGAGGTGTCGAACAACAGGCTGCCGCACAGCAGGTCAGTCCAACTGTTATCGAGGGCGGGCGACAGCAACTCGCGGTTCATGCCATAGAACACGAGCCGCGCCACCCAGTAGGTGAGATAGACTAAAAACAAGTTCCACACCACTGCCCAAACGGGAGCAAGGGTGCTTTGCTGCAAGTGTTTCCTGTAGGAAGTTATTGAAGACATCGTGGTGGTTTTGTTCGTTGACGCAAAAGTAAGCAATTATTTCGCATTGACAAAATGAGGACCCAAAATGCAAGCGAAAGCGAAGCAAATTAGGCGGCCCTTCGGAAAAACTCAAAGCAACCTTTGGTTTTTCACTCACCTTGCACTAATTTTGCATAGTGTTAAGCGAAAGAAATATCATGGATGTCAAGGAATCGATGCGCAATATCTTGGATGCCGAGAGTCGTGCCGTTGCAAATATCCCAATAACAGATGGCTACGAGCAGGCGGTGCGGCTCATCGTGGAACAGGTGAAAAACCGTGGCGGCAAGTTGGTGACCAGTGGCATGGGCAAGTGTGGACAGATTGCCGATAACATAGCCACAACATTCTCGTCGACGGGCATCCCTGCGGTATTTCTGCATCCCAGCGAGGCCCAACATGGCGATTTGGGGGTGCTGCAACCCAACGATGTGATGCTGTTGCTGAGCAACTCGGGACGCACCGACGAAATCGTGGCTCTGTTGGAATTGGCACAAGTGCTCTATCCGCAGTTGCGCATCATTGTAATTACGGGAAACGACCATAGTCCGTTGGCTCGAAGGGCCGACATCTGCCTGTGGACGGGTGGGGCTCCCGAGGTGTGTCCCCTGGGTTTGACCCCCACCACTTCTACCACAGCCATGACGGTGATGGGCGACGTGCTGGTGGTGAACACGATGTTGCTTACGGGTTTCACAAAAGAAGAGTATGCAATGCGTCACCACGGGGGCTATTTGGGCAAAAAAAGCAAAAAATGACACAATTTCTATATTTCTGAGAAAATGCGAAAAATCATAGCTATCGGCGAGGCGGTGCTCGACACCGTGTTCAGTGGCGGACGGCCTGTGAAAGCAATGGTGGGAGGTCGCATTGCCAATGCAGCCGTAGCGCTGGGCGATGCTGGGTTGCCCTGTTGCATGGTGAGTGAATGCTGTGCCGACCGGGTGGGCGACTTGGTGGTTGATTACCTAACGACTCATCGTGTGGACGTGCGCTCAATAGACCGGTTCACCGACGGGGCAACGGCACTGGCAGCAATTTTTGATGATGGCAACGGCAACCGACAAATCGTTAACTACGGGCGATACCCAAAAGAGCGCTTTGACGTGGTGTGGCCGCGCATCGACGAGGACGATGTGCTGTTGTTCGGGTCGCTCTATGCCGTTGACCTGCCTCAGCGGGAGCGATTGTTTGAACTCGTTAGATATGCCGCCGAACGAAAAGCCATTTTGGTCTATTTGCCCGGCTTCCAGCATGGAATCCAATATCGCATCACCAAGGTGATGCCTGCCATTCTCGAGAATCTGGAGATGGCTCATGTGGTCATTGCGCATGACAGTGACATGGCAAAAATTTTCCCTGGAGAAAGCATGGAAGAGGCTTTCCACAACCATGTGGAATACTATGGAGGCAACTATTTGCACATTGGAAACGACCTGAGTGTTACCCGCCTGTCGCGGGGACAGCGCAACGACTTGCCGGCCACTGGCTGCACGGCCAATCTGTTGGGTTGGCAAGCGGGATTCACCGCTGGAGTCATCGAGTGCTTGCTGAGTGAGGACATCACCCACAAGACTCTTCCCAACCTGGAGGGTGCCACTTGGAATTCCATCCTGCGACATGCAGTTGATGCCGCTCAGCGTGTGGCAAGCATCGACAATGCGCTGACTTCCACATCGACTGCACTATGAAACCTTTGCTCGTCGACATCTCATTCCCTTCCATGCGCAATGACATGACCATTGCCCGTGCTCAGATTGAGCAAACGGGCAAGTTGCCGCCCATGGCCGGATTGGCGCCCGATGTGGTGCTCGACATCGAGATGTGCTATGTGCTGCACCTGATGCTTGACCGTCGCAGCGCCGAGGCCTCGTTGGTGGTCGATAGCCTGGTGTACGATGACAATGAGGACTATCGCGACATACCGCCGCTGTACGCTGCCTGGTTGTGGTTGGTGCACATGACGTTGCTGGTGGAAAGCGGCGACCATGTGCTTGCACTCAGTTCGGCCGAGAACGCACTGTACCAACTGTCTACCATCACGGGAAAAAAGAGCGACAACCTGTTGGCTTTGTTGGCCTCGTTGCTCTACAACTTGGCTATCGTTCACCACAACACCGGCGAGGATAGCCGGGCTGCCAAGGAACTGACACGGGCCCAAAAACTGTTGGAGCGCTTGGCCAAAAAAGACGAGGCTCGCTACACTCCCATGTTGCTCACGGCCATCGAGGCGTCCACGCAAATCATTACTTCGCGAACCAAGCAAATGAATGTGCTGGCCCATTACCAAACCATGAGCGAACTCTACACCAGCCAACTCGAGAGTGGAGATGCCAATGCCACACGCGAAGCGATGGCCGCTTTGGTCGATACGTTGAAGAAAGAAGGCGATATCATGCTCGATATGGGTAATGGGCGAAATGCCGTGAAATACTACACCAAGGCCCTGCGATATCAGAAAAAACTGAGCGGTGACATGGGACAGCGGGAACTCACCTTGTCCATTGGCCTGGCCAAGGCGTTGATGCGTTTGATCAATCGACGTGCCGCCGCCGAGCAACTGCTCAATTCGCTGTTGCCACTGGCGCGCCGTCTCAATGCCAACGCCGAGATGAAAGAAATCCAGAACCTGTTGAACAACAAGAATAAAAACTTCAATATCATGAACCTGATAAAAAGCATCTTTGTCTTTGCCGTGATTTGCTGCAGTGCCATCACGGCGCAAGCACAACTCATCGTGGGGCACCGCGGTTCGGTGTGGGGGGTGGAAAACACACGCGCAGCCTTTGTCAATGGTGCCCGAGCCGGGGCTTGGGGGCTGGAGTGTGACATTCACACCACTGCCGATGGCACCTTCGTTGTGTGTCACGACAGCAACACCAAGCGCATTGGCGGTACCGAAGATAACTTCGCCTCACTCACCACGGCGCAATCTCTTGCCATTCCTTTGACACAGACACGCCGAGGCATTACCTATGCCGGACATTTGATGACCCTGGCCGAATACCTGGATGTGTGCAACGAGCAACAAGTGGTTCCGGTGGTGGAAATCAAATGGTCGACCAACATCCACACCAGCGACAAGTCGCCCCAAGACAATACGCTGGACGGGGTGCCGGCACTGATCAATCTGCTCAAGCAGAAAGGTTGCTTGGACCGTGTGGTCATCATTTCGTTCATGAGTGCCGTGATTGAGCACATCCACCTGAATTATCCCGATGTGAAGGTTCAAGTGTTGGCAGGCGATGGCGATATTGAACAATGGGTGGACTGGTGCATCGCACGGAACATCGATTTGGACGTGGCGCACAACATCCTCACTCAAGCCGCCGTGGACCGTTTGCACCGCGCCGGGCTCAAAGTGAATGTGTGGACGGTTGATGACCCCACGGTGTTCAGCCGTCTGCAGGATTGGGGTGTGGATTTCATTACCACAAACGCCATTTTCCCGAAAGAATTGAAATAAACTCTCAACAAACAAGACACCATGTCAACTGAATTGAAAAAACAAGATAACAATCAGGCGGGGAGCAACTCCTTGCCTATGGTCGATGGATTGAAAGTGGGCATCGTCGTGGCCGAGTGGAATGCCCAGGTGACCGAGGCTTTGCTGCAAGGGGCACTGGATTACCTTAAGGAGAGTGGCTATCCACAGGATGCCGCCACCGTGGTGCATGTGCCAGGAACGATAGAACTGACCTATGGGGCGGCGCAGATGGCTCGCAGCGGATTGTTCGATGCCATCATCATGATTGGCTGTGTCATCAGGGGTGGAACACCGCATTTCGACTATGTGTGCGACCATGTGACCCAGGGTTGCGCCATGCTCAACGCCACGGGCAATGTGCCGGTCATCTTCTGTGTGCTCACCACCGACGATGAGCAACAGGCTCTGGACCGGGCGGGCGGTGCTTTGTGCAACAAAGGCACCGAAGCCGCCGAGGCAGCCATCAAGATGGCTGCTTTCAAGCATGCGTTTGCACAATCCTGATTTTCTCACCTGTCACAATCGTTTAAAATGCTTTCCCGTACCATAGGAGCCGCTGTGAAAGGCATTGATGCCATCAAAGTGGATATAGAGGTCTCAGTAGATTGGGGATCGGGGTTTGTTTTGGTTGGTCTGCCCGACACTGCCGTCAAGGAGAGCGGTGAGCGAGTGCGATGTGCCATCGGTCAGGCTGGCTTTGAGTTCCCCAACAAACTGACGGTTATCAACCTTTCGCCCGCCGATATCAAGAAGGAGGGATCTGCCTACGACTTGCCGCTGGCCATCGGCATCCTTGCTGCCGATGAGAAGGTGTCGACCGATCGCCTGCACCGTTACATGATGATGGGTGAGTTGTCGCTCGACGGATCGTTGCGACCCATCAAGGGTGCTTTGCCCATGGCCATTTTGGCCCGCGAGTTGCAACTCGATGGCTTTATCTTGCCACGACACAATGCGCTGGAGGCGGCAGTGGTCAATCGACTGAAAATCTATGGTGTGGACAATCTGCAACAGGTCACCGACTTCCTGAACGGTGTGGCCGAGTTGGAGCCCACCGAAGTCGACACGCGTGCTGTTTTTGCACAGGCGCAAGGAGTGTTTGATTATGATTTTGCCGACGTAAAGGGACAAGAAAACGTGAAACGAGCGCTGGAGGTGGCATGCGCCGGAGGACACAACATCCTGCTGGTGGGCAGCCCAGGCAGTGGCAAGTCGATGATGGCTAAGCGACTGCCGTCGATCATGCCTCCTCTCACCCTGCAAGAGGCTCTGGAAACCACAAAGATACATTCGGTGGCCGGCAAATTGTCATCGGGAACCACCTTGATGACCGTGCGGCCTTTCCGCTCTCCACACCACACAATTTCTCCGGTTGCCCTCGTGGGTGGTGGCACATTCCCCACGCCCGGCGAGATTTCGCTGGCGCACAACGGGGTGCTGTTCCTGGATGAGTTGCCCGAGTTCAACCGCAGCGTTTTGGAGGTGATGCGGCAGCCGCTCGAGGATCGCGTCATCAGCATCAGCCGTGCCAAGTATTCGACCGAATACCCTGCCTCGTTCATGCTTGTGGCTTCGATGAACCCATGTCCCTGCGGATATTACGGCCACCCCAAGAAACAATGTGTGTGCACCGACTATCAGCGCATGAACTACATGGGCAAGATCAGCGGGCCGCTGCTCGACCGCATCGATTTGCAGGTGGAGGTTCAGCCGGTGGACTTCGACCAAATGTCGAGTAAAGCGCCAGGCGAGCCATCGGCGGCCATCCGTCAGCGCGTCATCGCCGCACGCGCCATCCAGGCCGAACGGTTCCGCAACGAGAAAGGCATCTACTGCAACGCCCAGATGACACCGTCGCTGCTCCACAAGTATGCCGAGCCCGACGCCGCCGGCCTACAGAAGTTGAAGGATGCCATGGAACGCATGAACATGAGTGCCCGGGCCTACGACCGCATCCTCAAAGTGGCCCGCACCATCGCCGACCTCGAAGGCAGCCCCACCGTCCGCCACCCCCACATCATGGAAGCCATCGGCTACCGCAACCTCGACCGCAGCGGCTATCTCAGCCTGTAAAGAATGGCTCTGAGCATTGTCTCGTTGTGTGGTTGTTCATCTAAAGTATGTAAATTTTGATAGTTGCGGATACGCTATCTGCAATATCATATCCTTAAACATGTTTAAACGTTGGGTTAAGGATATGGTAAAACGAAGCATAAATAGATTGTCATTTGTTTTTTGTGGCGTTATTAGTTGGCAGTTAAAGTTGTTGTCGCTAAATTTGCGAAATAAATGATTGACCAAAGATAATTTACTATGGCACAAAATGATGGAATATTCCCTACGGATCAAGGGGCAAATAGCGAGTTGTTGAGCGAAAAAATAAGGCTCGGTGGGGCTATGAGTGAGTACCAGGCAATGGACTGTTTTGTGCGGTTGCTCGATGCAATGGAGGTTGTGCACGAAAACGGCAAGTTGCACTTAAACGTTGCTCCATCCAATGTGGTGGTTGGCGATAATGGCATGGTCGAACTGATTAATCCCAGAAAAGATGGCGACAGTTACAATCCTGGCTATACGCCCTTGGAAGTGATGACCACTAACGTTGCCGCGCAGGGTCCATGGAGCGACATCTATGGCCTTGGTGCCACGCTTTACAATATGCTCACCGGGAAACAGCCACCCGAGGCCGATGACATCATATCGGCGGGCAACAATGCGTTTGACTTTGCAGGAGTGAGCGGATTGATGCAACAACTCATCGGCAAGATGATGTCGCCAAGTCGCAAGCAACGGCCACAGTCGGTGGGTGATGTGTGGCTACTGATAAGCACCCTTGCCAAAAACGTGCAACCAAACAGTGCCCCTCAGGCTCCTGCAATTGAGCCCAATATGCCACAATCCACACCCGTGGCGGCTGGTTTGCCGCAGCCTGCTCCGGCCATGCCTAATGCCCCCCATCCATCACCAGCGCCCCAACCAATTCCTGTCGCTCCTGTATCGCCGCCTCGGCAGCCGCAGCCGTACTATGGCCGTGTTGGCCAAGAGAAGAAGAGCGGCAGTCGCTTGGGGCTTTTCGTTCTGGCTGGTGTGCTGATAATAGCCGCTATTGCTGGTGCTGCTGTTATGTTTTGGCCAAATGGGGGCAAAACCACAAACAAAATCGAGAATACCAGTGATACTTCCAAAAACTCCAAAACAGACAACCCTGCCGCCATTGCAAACACTGACAACACTCTGACAGCCAATCCTGTGGCAACCGAAGAACCTGCAAATGATGAGGCAGCCGAGCCAATAAGCGATGAAGCCGTCGAGCCAACAAACGATTTAAGGCAAAACCATGACGCGGCTGTGAGGGAGGCTCAGGAAAGAGAAGCGGAGAAAAAGCGCAAGGCCGAGGAAGAGAAAAAGCGCAAAGCCGAAGAAGAGAAAAAACAGAAAGCCGAACAAAAGAACCAGCAACCAACCACCAACAAAGTCCTTGATGTCGCACCTGTAATGCCCTCGTTCCCAGGAGGTGACAACAAAGTCATGGAGTTCATTAATAGCCACAAACACAATCCCACAGGTGAAAAAGGAGTTGTTGCCGTTCAATTTGTGGTAAACAAAAATGGCAGTTTGTCTAATTTCAAAGTGTTAAACTCTAAGAGCCCTGAACTTGCCCAAGAGGCCCTGAGGGTGTGCAAAATGTTACCTAAATTCAACCCAGGGCGTGATGAACAAGGTAATCCTGTGAATGTGAAATACACAGTGCCAGTGAGGTTCTGACGCTGTCTTAGTACAAGTCACGACACAACAGACGATAAACTTCATGCACGGCGTTCACGTTCAAATCGCGTGAGCGCCGTGAACAACTCTCCCTGTCGGGCAGAGGGGGAACTCTCCCTCTGAGTTAGAGGGAGTGGCCGTAGGCCGAGGGAGTCTGTAAAACGGTAGAGTCGAGCCGAGGGAGTCTGTAAACAAGCAGGCTGTTATTACACACTCCTCCGGCCCGTTGGGCCACCTCCCCTAACTTAGGGGAGGAGTTGGGAGTCTGTAATTTCATTGGGGATTATTGTTGTGTTTTTCGATATTTTGTTTAATTTTGCGATTAAGTTGTGAGCGCCATAGCGATGGCATCTTGCTCGCAATGACATATTAAAAACAAAAGCATTCGCTATTATTTCGCGTTCAGCCAAAAGCGTCGCAAACTTTTAAAGGCATAACAAGCACGAAAATAATAGTGCGGTAAGTTCGTATAGGGCTTACTGTCTCGTGAA
>CACZNP010000166.1 GCA_902782545.1 uncultured Bacteroidales bacterium | reverse complement strand
TCATTTCAATGAATCCATTGTTTTCCATTTAGACATCTCTACTGCGGTGAATTATTTCTTCCAGGCGTTGACCACTTCGCCAATGTACATCGTATGGACCCCGGCAGGGAAGTTGGAATACATTTTTTGTGGCACGTCGTCCTTGAAACACTGTGGATTGAAAGGCGCGGCATACATCGTACGGCACTCAAGCACAAATTTTGCCTCGATGTAGTAAGGTGTCCCATTCTCAGTGTAAGCCGTGTGCAGGTCAAGGGCTTTGGCCTTGTCGCCGTCGCGGCCACTTTTGGTGCCCATGTATTCAAGAATCTCATCTTTGCGGTCATCAAAAGCCATGATGGTGAAATAACGGGAGTTGTCCATGAATTGCTTGGTGTAGCGTTTTTCGGCAACATAAACCGTGACAGCAGTCTTGCCCCACAAAGTGCCGATGCCTCCCCAGCCTATGGTCATGGCATTGCTTTGTTGCTCGTTGCCGGCAGCCAACAGCAATGCATGCCGGAACCAGTTGAATCCGTTTTCGGCGAAATCCCGCTCCACCGCAATAGCCTCAAACCCATGTTCTGTTTGGGCCGACATTCCCATTGGAGCGATTGTCATCACGGCAAGGATAATCGATTGAATCACTTTTTTCATATTAAACAGTATTGGTGGTAAATATTTGCATTTTCACTACCCATTGAACTTGGCAAAGGCAATACTGCCGTAGCGGTCACCCTTCTCAATGAGCCATTTATGTCCCTAAAACGATTCCTGAATCAATTTGTGTATACTGATGCAAAGTTACAAAATTGTTTTGTCAAATCAGGGTGGGAGGCGGGGGTTTTTTATGCAGTTGGCATGATTGCGTGTGGATGTGTGTTGGTTTGAAGGTAATCGCTTTTCTTTGTGTTGTTTTTTAAATAAAATGCGTGAAATTTTGATATGTTTTAAAAATTTATCAATTTTGTAGACTGATAATTGAATGGTTATTTTTGGTTATTGATAGAGAAAATGCGAAAATACTGTCATTTTGCTTTGATGACGCTGGTGATTCTGAGTCTGATGGCTTCGTGCTCGCAGGAGAAGAAAAAGTATCGCATCGGGGTGTCGCAATGCTCCGACGACATCTGGCGCGACAAGCAGAACTCGGAGTTGAAGATTGGCGCGTGCTTCCATGAGAATGTGGAATTGAGGTTTGCTGCGGCCTACGACAGCGATGAGCGTCAAATTCAGCAGATTGATAGCCTTGTGGCGACGGGAATTGATTTGCTGATTGTGGCTCCCAACCAGATATCGACGATATCTCCCGCCATCGACAGGGCCTACGACAAGGGCATCCCTGTGATTGTGTTTGAGCGTAAAACCAACACTAAGAAATACACGGCCTACATGGGTGCCGACAACTATGAGATGGGGCACCTGATGGGCGAGTATGTGTCGGCCCGACTGAGAGAGCGTGGCAAAATCATCGAGGTGATGGGCCTGAAAGGTTCTTCGCCTGCAATAGAACGTCACAACGGCTTCAGGGATGCCGTTGCCCAGCATTCCGGTATCCAGGTGGTTGCGACATTGCAGGGCGACTGGACAGAGCCCACGGCCTACAACACGGTCAAGCAATGGCTCGACAAGAACAAGGACGAGAAGATTGACTTGGTGTTTGGCATGAACGACCGCACGGCAATGGGTGCGCGCAAGGCCTTTGTGGAATCTGGCGGTGTTTTGCCTCTGTTCTGTGGCATCGATGGATTGCCAGGCGAGAACGGAGGCATCAAGTTGGTTCAGGATTCGCTGTTGGATGCATCCTACATCTATCCCACTCACGGCGACCAGTTGGTTCAACTGGCTGTCGACATCCTCGATGGGAAGCCCTATGAAAAGGAGACAAAGTTGATGTCGGCGCTTGTGACTCAAGAGAATGCCCGTGTGTTGCTGATGGAGAGCGAGGAAATCATGCGCCAGTCGCACAACCTGGAACAGTTGCATGAAAAAGCCAACAAATATCAGGATGAGTTGGGCAACCAACGCACAGTCATATTCGTGGCCCTTGCTGCGATACTGCTGCTGCTGGCATTGCTCGTGGGCATCTACATGTATTACCTGCAACGGGCCCGCATCCAGGACGAGCGAATGCAGATGGAACGCGACCAACTGGATTTCTACACCCAGGTGAGCCACGAGTTGCGCACGCCGCTCACACTCATCGAGGGCCCCCTGGCCCAACT
>CACZNP010000165.1 GCA_902782545.1 uncultured Bacteroidales bacterium | reverse complement strand
TAGAGTGCGTCGATGAGCACGGCATAACGCTTGTTGATGACTGCACGGCGTATTTTCAGCGTGTTGGTCAACTCACCGCTCTCCATGGTGAATGGCCTGGGCAGCAGCACAAATCGCTTGATTTGCTCATAACTGGCCATATCCTTTTGGTAGCCTTGTATGCGTTCCTCAATCATGCGGTGCACCTCAGCATTGTTCACCAGGTCTTCCACATTGTGGTAGTCTATTTTTTTCTTGGCGGCAAAAGCCTTGAGTTCATCGAAGTCGGGGACAATGAGCGCCGACACATACTTGCGTCCGTCACCGATAATGGCCACCTGCTCCATGAACTTGTCCTGTCCCAACAGGGTTTCAAGCACTTGTGGGGCGATGTACTTGCCATTGCTGGTCTTGTACAGGTCTTTGAGCCGCTCGGTCATGATGAGTTGACCTTTTTCGTTGATTTCGCCACAGTCTCCTGTGTGGAACCACCCATCGGGTTCCAGCACGGCGGCAGTTTCCTCGGGCTTGTTGTAATAGCCCTTCATCACCGTGGGTCCTTTGACCAGAATCTCGTTGTTCTCTCCGATTTTCACCTCGATGCCTGGAATTGGATATCCAATGGTGCCCAGCGTCCAGCCGGTTGTCTCAAAGAAACACACCGAAGCGTTGGTCTCGCTCAAGCCATAACCAATCACGATGTTGATACCCACCGAATGCAGGAACTCGGTGATGTTGTCGCTCAGCATTGCTCCCGCCGTGGGGAAGAAACGGCCGTTCTCCACGCCAATGGCGCCACGCAACTTGCTGAAAACCTTCTTCTCGAAGTATTGATATTGTTTCTCAATCAGCACAGGCACCTTGCGCCCCTCACGCACATACTTCATGTTGCGGGTCTTGCCCACGGCCAAGGCGCGCTTCACCAGCAATCGCACCACGGGCTTGGCTGCTTGCAAATTGTCGTTGACGGCAGTGTAAACTTTCTCCCAAAAGCGAGGAACACTGCACATGCAGGTGGGGCGCACCTCGCGCACCGACTTCTGTATCTCCTTGGGGTTGTAGTTGATAGCCACACGCACACCTTTTGTCAGGCAGAACATCGTCCATCCCAATTCAAAAATATGGCTTAAAGGCAAGAATGATAGCGACACATCGGTGGCATCGTCCACAGCGATGCGCTCACCATGCGCCCACATGGCTGCATTGAAGTTGCTGTGGGTGAGCATCACACCTTTGGGCACGCCTGTGGTGCCCGATGTGTAAATGAAATACATGATGTCGGTGTCCTTGCCAGCGGCACTGCGTGCAGCCACCGCCTCACGCTGGGCGGCAGTGGGGTTCTCACCGAGCCGCAAAAACTCAGCCCACGTGAGCGACACCTTGTCGGTAGCGGCATGGCGCACTTCGGGGCTCAGCGTCACCACCAAGCGCAACGAGGGGCACTCACCCATCAGTTGCAAGGCTATGTCGTACTGCCGTTGGTCACCGACAAAAAGAACGGTCACACCCGCATCATTCACGATGTAAGCAGCCTCATCCTTGCTGCTGGTGGCATAGATGGGCACAGGAATGGCCCTGTTGCAGAATGCGGCAAAGTGCGAAATCAGGATTTCGGGGCAGTTTTGGGTGAAAACGCTGATGCGCCCTTGTTCTTCCACGCCACATGCCAACAAGGCAACTGCGGCACGATCCACGGCATCCTTGAAGCCATGCCAAGTGAGCGATGACCACACTTGTGTCTCATAATCACGGAAACGCAAAGCCTCACGGTCGCCGTAATGCGCAGCCTGACGAGGTATCAATTCAACAAACTTGTTCATATTATGCTGGTTTTGCTAATCTTTTACAAACTGCAAATTTACTACTTTTTTGGCAAAAAATAGTTATTTTTGCACCTAAAACTCACAACGCATTCCCAATGGATACTTTCAAGATACTCTCGGCCCCATTGCAGGGCTATACCACACGTGCATGGCGATTGGCACATTGGCGGGTGTTTGGCGCAGTAGACGACTACACAGCACCTTTCATGCGGGTGCAACGGGGCCAGGTACGCCGGCACGATGTGGCCGATGTCGACCCCAGCGAGAATGCCGATGTGCCACTGGTTCCACAGATTCTGGCATCCCAGCCCGGCGATGCACTTATCATGGTCAACGCCCTGACCGCAATGGGTTACCACCGCATCGACATCAATCTGGGATGTCCCTTCCCACCAATCGCATTGCACCGCAAGGGTTCGGGCATGCTACCCCACCCTGACTTGGTGGAAGAGTTGTTCACCTCGCTGGCCACAGTGCAGGGAGTTGAATACTCGCTGAAAATGAGACTCGGATGGGACCATCCCGAACAGTGGAAACAGGTGCTTCCGTTAACTCACATCTTACGACCCGTGCGTGTGGTGGTGCACCCCCGCATAGGCAAGCAACAATACGCTGGCGACCTCGACATGGCACAGTTTGAACAACTGCTCGCCAATTGTCCCTGGCCTGTGGTATTCAATGGCGGCATCACCTCGCCGGAACAAATCGATGAGGTGCGCAACAACTACCCCTCACTGGCAGGGGTGATGGTGGGGCGTGGGCTGATTTCCAACCCTGCCATGCTTTGCCCCGAAAAAGCCACCCCGGCATGTTACCGCCAGTTTCACGACAACATCCTCAATGATTACACAACACACATGACAGGTGGCGACAAACAAGTTCTCACGCACATGAAAGCCCTATGGGAATGGATGTTGCCTCAGGCCGACAAGCGAGCCCGAAAAGCCATCAAGAAATCCACCCGCTTCGACCACTACCTCGCCGCTGTCGACCAAGTTTTCGCACACTTTTGAATTAACACGCTAATCTTTTTTGGGAATAATTGCATAACCGCTTTTTTTCAGTACCTTTGTGGGTACGTTATCGAGAATGGGCGACAATAAACAAAAGGCACTGGAATTGGGACAAAAACCTGTGGGCAAACTGCTGACGCAGTATGCTCTGCCTGCCATTGTGGCCATGACAGCCTCATCGCTCTACAACATCATCGACCGGGCTTTCATCGGCCAAGTGGTGGGCGCCGATGCCATTGCCGGCTTGGGTATCACTTTTCCTTTCATGAACCTGAGCGCAGCATTCGGTGCAGCGGTGGGCGTGGGTTCCTCGACGTGCATCAGCGTGAAACTGGGCCAAAAAGACTACAAAACCGCCGAGTTGCTGTTGGGTAACACAGTAACCCTCAACCTGATCGTTGGATTTGTCTTCATGGCCGTGTGCCTGATTTTCCTGGATCCCATCCTGCATTTTTTCGGCGCCAGCGATGTGACGTTGCCCTATGCCCGCGAGTTCATGCAGGTGATTTTGCTGGGCAATGTCATCACGCACATGTACTTTGGCATGAATGCGGTGCTGCGTGCCAGTGGAAAACCGCGGCATGCCATGTATGCCACACTGTTCACGGTGGGGTGCAACATCTTTTTGGTCATCGCCTTCGTGTGGTGGTTCAGATGGGGCATCCGTGGTGCCGCTTTGGCCACCGTTACTTCGCAGACACTGGCCATGATTTGGCAATTGTGGATACTGGGCGACAAGCGCGAGTTGCTGCACCTGCGTCGCGGCATTTATCGGCTGAAGTCCAACTTGGTGCGCAACATCATCAGCATTGGTGTGTCGCCTTTCCTGATGAACGCCGCTTCCTGTGTCATCGTGATCTTCATGAACCACCAGTTCCTGCGCTATGGCGGAGACATGGCTGTAGGGGCCTACTCCATTGCCAATTCCATCGGAATGATGTTCTTCATGTTTGTGATGGGCATCAACCAGGGCATGCAACCCATTGCTGGCTACAACTTTGGAGCCAAAAAGTACGACAGGATGCTGCGCTGTCTTTACCTGGCCATGTTCTGGGCCACGGCAGTGCTCACTGTGGGATGGTTACTGGCCCTGTTCGTTCCCCGTCCCATGGCACGGCTCTTCACCACCGACGACACACTCATCTCGCTGGCGGCGACCGGTATACTCATCAACATGCTCATGTTCCCACTCATCGGATTCCAAGCGGTGATTGCCAACTTCTTCCAGTGTATCGGCCGGGTGCAAATCAGCATCTTCCTGTCACTTTCGAGACAACTGCTCTTCTTGTTGCCGCTCATCATCATCCTTCCACTTTTTTGGGGGCTGAACGGCGTGTGGGCAGCATTACCGGCCAGCGACCTGATTGCAGCGGTCGTGGCGGCAGCCGTCATGTGGCGCACGATGAGAGAATTCCGGACCAAATAGTGCGCACAATCCTCCCAGTGGGGCAATCATGCGGTTATGATCACTTGCCGATGCGCAGTTCTTCGTAAATGGGATTGCCGTGCTGCAACAGGGCATTGTAGCGGCTTTCGTCATTGATGATGTCGAGGGCAGCCTTGAGATCGGGGTTGCGATGGTTGACAATCATGGTGTAGGCACCCTGGTCGGCATAGACATCGCGCGCCACCAGGCCTTTCATCATGGTACGGAACACGTTCTCACTGGTGCGATACTTCTCCTCATCAAACTTGACATTGTCTTTTTCTCCGGCAGCGATGAAGGCTTTCATGTCGGCATCGGTGAATGCGAAACCACGGTCAAAGTCCTGCACCGTGGCATAGCGCGACTTCAACTCGGCACGATGACGGTCCACATAGTCAATCACAAACTGGTTGACGATACCCTTGGCAACCATGTCGCGGTAATAAGTGCTGTACTCAGTGGTATCGACAGGCACAAAGATATCGGGCATAATGCCTCCACCGCCATACACCGGACGATGGTTTTTCAAGGTGATGTAACGCAGCGAGTCATTGAACTGGATGCTGTCCAAACTGTAGTATTCCCCTTCTTTGGCACGGTCCACGAGATCCTCTTCGTAGTGTTTTTTGTCGCCTTTGGTGTAAGGTTTCTGGATGCAGCGGCCACTGGGAGTGTAGTATCGCGCCACGGTCAGGCGCAGCATCGAGCCATCGTCAAACTTGAATGGTCTCTGCACCAATCCCTTGCCAAAGGTTCTTCGTCCCACCACCACTGCACGGTCCCAGTCCTGCATGGCACCGCTGAAGATTTCGCTCGCCGATGCCGAATACTGATTCACCATCACCACCATGCGCAAGTCCTTGTAGCGGCCGTTACCCATAGCGTTGGCCTCGTTGCGGGCAGAGTTTGTGCCCTCGGTGTAGACTATGAGTTGCCGGTGGTCCAAAAATTCATTGCACATATCGATGGCCGCATTGAGATATCCGCCCCCATTGTCGCTCAGGTCGATGATAACCTGTGTCATGCCTTGTTTGCTGAGTGCTTTGAGTGCGTCCATCATCTCATCGTAGGTCTTGGCGCCAAATCTCGAAATGCGCACATAGCCCGTGCGCTCGTCAAGCATATAGGATGCGTCGACACTGTAGAGAGGTATCTTGTTGCGTGTGATGCGGAAGGTGATGAGTTCGGGCTTTCCGCCACGCTTCACTTGCACAGTGACTTTGGTTCCTTTCTTGCCACGCAACCGCTTCATGATGTCGGTGTTCTTCATGTGCACACCGGCGATGACCGTATCGTTGACCGTGACGATGCGGTCACCGGCCAAGATGCCCACGCGCTCGCTGGGCCCGCCGGCAATGGTTTGTATCACATAGAGGGTGTCCTGCTTCATGTTGAACTGAACACCTATGCCGCTGAACTCGCCTTGAAGAGGTTCCTCCAGTTCTTTGGTCTCACGGGCGTCGGTATAGGCCGAGTGCGGGTCAAGCGACTCAACCATGCCCTTGATGGCGGCATCCACAATGGCATTTTCATCGAGGGAATCGACATAAAAGGCCTTAATGGCGTACTCCGTGTTCATCAACTTGTTGATGGCTTGAGGCATGTGACCACGCTGGGCCGAACCGGCAAAAGCGGCAACAGCCATTGCCAACACGGCAAGGTATTTGAATGTTCTCATGTGTGTGTCAATGTTGATTGTTAACTTTCCAATGGTCGGGAATGAGGGCGGGATTCACGGTCGAGGGCAGATAATCGGTCACATCACGGCCATATTTGACCAGTTCCCGCACAATGCTCGAACTCACATGGCTATCCTTGGGCAAGGTGTAAAGCAAGACCGTTTCCAGGCCCGACAATTCGCGGTTCACCTCGGCCATGTGCATCTCGGTCTCAAAGTCTTGAATCATGCGCACTCCACGCAAGAAACAAGTGGCTCCCACTTGACGCGCCACATCGATGGTGAGGCCCGTGTAGGCCATCACGCGCACCCGGGGCTCATCGCTGAACACGCTCTCAATCCACGCACGGCGCTCATCCATGGTCATGAACGATTGTTTGTTGATGTTCACGCCAATGGCTATGACCACCTCGTCAAAGAGTTTCAACGCTCGGCGCACAATCGACTCATGGCCACGGGTGAAAGGGTCAAAGGATCCTTGAAACAAAGCGACGCGTGGGGCGTCAGTGCACTGTGATGTCTTCATCGTCTTCGTTCACCAGATTGTTGATAATGAAATTTTGTCGTTCCATGGTATTTTTGCCCATGAAAAATGCCAACATGTCGTTCACCGAGTCGTCCTTGCGCAGCGACACACGGTCCAGGCGCAT
>CACZNP010000164.1 GCA_902782545.1 uncultured Bacteroidales bacterium | reverse complement strand
GTTATTGACCAGTGCGCACAGCGGCACCATCTGCAGGCGGCCATGCAGCGTGGCATAGATGCCGGCCAGCGTGTCGCCTCCGTCCACTTCGATATATTCTTGGGTATTTTTGCAATAGATTTTGAGTTCGTCGATCATGGTAATATGATTTAAGAAAAACCTCGCTAAGATACGTATTTTTTCCCAACCCTACAACTATCGGCCATTTTCCACCAAAAACAATAAAAAGCAAGGGACCAATTTTTGGTCCCTTGCCTTGTGATTACACGATACTGTGTGAACAGTGGATTAGCGGCTACCGCCAGCCCACCACACATTCTCGGTGTAGATGTACATACCGGCATCATTACCCGTGCCGAAGGCTTCGCGAACACTGGGGTTCGAGATCACATCGCTGTTGCCGTAGGGCAGACGCAGCGGCCAGGCATTACCCTTGGGACCGTTGTTCTTGGGGTTGGTCAGAGCAATGTGGTTCTCGCCCAAGGCTTTGCAGCGACGGATGTCGTTGTAAGCCTCAATCTGCTCGTCGCGCACCTGTGCAAGGTACTTTTGCACCATGATCTCTTCCAGGGTCACCGGCAACGAGGCAATGTAGTCGTCGGCCAGCATGTCCACAAATTCAGCACCGTTCATGTCCTCCACTCCCATTTCTTCGACCATTTCTTCAATGCCCAGAGGATAGACATAGCCAAGCAATGAATAACCTGGGTCGCACTTCGCAAAGTCGAGGATCGAAGCCTTGACGGCAGTGGCGAAGTCGGCGCTGGCATCCTGGCCCAGGCGGGCCTTTGCCTCGGCAAGGATGAAGTAAAGTTCACTCTTGCTGAACACGTGGATGTAGGCGGCACCATTGTCGAGCCATGCCGGGCCGTTGCAGGCGTAGGTAAGGCCAGCGGCCTCCTCATCGCCGGGATCGGCGCACAGGTCATAGCCAAAGAAGTCGATGTTGTAAGTGTCCAAACGGGGATCGTCGCGCTCATCCATCAGGTTGGCAACTGTACTCGACGAACCCGTGTAGTAACGGCTATAGAAGTAAGCCGTCCAGGGGTTGTCCTTGGTCACACCGTCGAACACGTCGAGTTTGGCCTCGTCGAAACCGGCTGCGATGGCAGCGTTGGCGGCTGCGATGACTTCGCCCAGCACGTTGCGGTCGCGGTAGTACAGGTGCAGTTTGTAGCGGGCTTTCAATGCGTAGGCCAGGCCAATCCACCTCTTGGTGTTGCCACCGAAGAGGATGTCGCTTTCGCCAACGTACGAGCCACCTTGCTGCAGGTTGGCAATACCGTCGTCGAGCAGTTTGAAGATGGATTTATAGATGTCTTCCTGCTTGTCGACTTTGGGTTGAAGGTTGTTCAAACCCGTCAAAGCCTCGCTGTAGGGGATGTCTCCGTGCAGGTCGGTGAGGATGCCCAGGTCAAGAGCCATGAGCACTTGTGCCATACCCAGCAAGTCGGTAGCCCCTTCGTCAAGACCACCCTTTTGACACTTTTGCATCACCTCCCAGAGGCTGTGCATGGTCAGGTAGGTGTCGTTCCACTCGTTGTTGAAGCATGAACTGCTGGCAATTTCGCCTGCATCACGCAGTTCGGCGCGGCGCAACTGGTTGTCGCCAGTACCAAACTCCTGCTCGGTGAACGAGGAGATGTACCAAGCGTAGTTACCCGAAATGGTGTTGAACGCCGTATTCATGATAGCACCGGGAATGATAAACTTTCCACTCACAATCTCGGCAGCGGGGCTGCTCTTGTCCTTGTTGATGTGATCCATGACATCTTCGGAACACGAGGTGAAGGCCACCGTCATCAATGCTATTGCTAAATATTTAAGTTTCATAATATATTCTCCTTTCATTAAATTATAATGATTGAAACATTCTCATGGTCTCACTGTCAGAACGTGATCTTCAGTCCGCCGCCATAACTTGAGGTTGCGGGCAGTGAGTAACGCTCAAAGTAACCACTCATGTTGCCGTTGGATTGTGACGACTCGGGGTCGAAGTTGGGCAACTTGGCCCAAAGGAGCAGGTTGCGGGCAAAGCCATAGATCGAGATGTCGAACTTGCCCAGTTTGGGCAGTTGATAGGTCAGGGTGACATCGCGCAGTTTCAGATAACTGCGGTCGTACACGCCGCTCTCGGTCACGTCGAAGTAGGCCTGATACCAGTCGGCCTTGTCAACCTCGATGGTGTTGGGTTGTCCGGTAGCCTCATCGATACCCTCGGCCACCATGGTGCCCTCGTGGTAATCAAGAGATTGCTTGGTAACACCAAATCCCTCAAGGGTCATGTTGGTGCCGTGATACATCTTGCCACCGTAACTCAGGTCCCAAGTGGTCGACAGCGACACGCGTTTGTAGCGTCCGCCAATGCTGAAGCCCAGTTGGAAGTCGGGCGAGCAGTTGCCCAGATCCTGGCTGTCGCTGGTAGCCTGCGGGAAACCGTTGGCGAGCAGCAATTGGCCATTCTCGTTGCGCTTGAATGCGTAACCGTAGATGTTGGGATAGGTGCAGCCAGCCTGAGCGCGGATTTGCGGCTCCACGAAGCCACCCAGGAAGATGCTCTCCACACCGGGAGCCAGTTCATCCACCTTGTTCCACACGGTCGAGAAGTTGGCGCCCACGGTCAGGTCATAGTCCTTGTTCTGCAGCAGGTCGGCCTCGACGGTCAACTCGTTGCTCCAGGTGTGCATCTTACCGGCGTTGGTCATCATGTACTGGTAGCCGCTCGATCCAGCGGTGGGAACCGAGAAGATTTGATCGGTGATCTTCTGATAACTCAAGGTGTACTCAAAGCGCAGACGGTTCTTGAAGAAGTTGAGGTCGGCGCCGAATTCCACGTTCTGGGTGTTCTGCGGTTTCAGGTCGGGATTGTACAGCACATAGTAAGGTGCAAATGCTGCGATGCTGTTGAGCGGGAAAGAAACCGGTGTGTAGGTGTACATACCACTGCCATAGGAAGGAGTGGAGTAGAAGTTCTTGCGGTAGGTACCGGCCTGTCCCACTTGTGCGTAAGAGGCGCGGAGTTTACCGTAACTCAGGATGTTGTTACCCTTGAGGAAAGGCAGTTCGGTGAAAATCCATCCCAGCGAAACCGAGGGATAGAAGAACGAACGGTTGTCGCGCGGCATCGACGAGACGATGTCCTCACGGCCGGTGACGGTCAAGTAAAGCATATCCTTCCACGACAGGGTAGCCTGTCCGAAGAAACCCACGGTGCGGCTTTGGTACTCATAGTCGTCGGCGTAGTCGTAACTTGCGCTGTTGCCCAGGGTGGGGAATCCGTAGAAGTTGAACGAAGAGCCGTCGGCTTCCCATGCACGACCATACTCATGGTTGATTTCGTTACCAAGCATCACGTTCAGGAAGAACTCCTTGTCGTTGCCAAACTTGTAGTCGGCGTTGACGGTGAACAGGTTGTTGAACACGTTGTCGCGCACACCCATGGTCTCGATTGATCCCGGATCTTGTTTCTTTCCGGTGTAGGCGTCGTAGTACATTTCCTGCACGTTGCGGTTGTCGGTGGTGTAGAAATCCAAACCGGCTTGCTCACGGAATGTCAACTTGAAGTCGTCAACACCCAGTTCGGGAGCGAACTCCACATAGGCGTTTCCGAAGAAACGGTTGGTGTGGCGATAGTACTCGCAGTTCTCCGACCACCAGTAGGGGTTGTTGAAGTTGGTGCCGCGGAACGACAGCACAGTCTGCGGGTCGGGAGCCACCAGGCCCTTGAGGTTATACTCGGCGGGAGCGGCATAAATCACGTTCACGATACCCGAGTTGGCACCGGGAGCGGTCCTCACCTTGCTGCTGCTGTAGTTGCCGGAGAAACCGGTCTTCCAAGCGCTGCTGATGTCCCAGTCGAGCGATCCACGGGCACCCCAACGCATCATGTTGGTGCTGGGGATGATACCCTTTTGGTAACTGTTGCTCAGCGAGAAGGAGTAATTCATGCGGTCCTTCTTCTGGGTGATGTTCAGGCTGGTGTTCTCGGTGAGACCCGTGCCAAAGAAGTCGCCCACGTTGTCGTAGATGGCGGGAGTTTGCCAGCCACCCAGTCCGCCAATTTCATACTTGGGGTTGTAGTATTGACCCTCGCTGCCACCTGCAGGAGCCGCAGAACCACCGAAACCATACTTGGGGTCTTTGGGCAGGTCAACAATCTTGGGACCCCAACTCATGGACGATGTGGGGTTGAAACCATTGCCGCTACCTTGCGCATAAACCTCCTGACGGTGGAACTTGCGCGACACGCGGTCGGCGGCCAAGTTGGTGTTGATGGTGATCACCGGCTTCTCGCTGTTGAGGCGTCCGCGCTTGGTGGTGATGACGATCACACCATTGCTGGCGCGCATACCGTACAGAGCCGATGCGGCCTGTCCCTTGAGCACGTTGATGCTCTCGATGTCCTCAGGGTTGAGGTCGATGGAGCGGTTGGGATAGTCGGCGCCCGTCACACTTTGTCCGGTTGAGTAGTCGGAAGTGCTGGCGATGGGCATTCCGTCCACCACATACAACGGGGTGTTGTTGCCGTCGAACGAGCGTGCGCCACGAATCACGATTTGCGCACTCGAACCCGGGGCACCCGAAGCCTGACGCACTTGCACGCCAGCCAGTTTACCCTGAATGGAACTTGCCAGAGAAGTGGTACCCGCCTTGTTCAGTTGATCGGCGGTCAGGTTTTGGGTGTTGTAACCCAGAGCCTTTTTCTCACGCTTGACACCCATGGCGGTCACCACGACCTCGTCCAGAGTGGAGCCACCGTCGTCGAGCAAGATGGTCAGGCCAGCGCCTGCCTCCACCTGCTTGGTAGCCAGTCCCACGTAGGACACATTGATGTACTTCACGTTGTCGGGGACCGACAGAGAGAATTTGCCATCCATGTCGGTGGCCGTACCATTACCACCACCAACGGGTTGAATGGTTGCACCGATGAGCGGTGAGTTGTCCCCTGCGTAGAGCACTGTTCCGCTCACGCGTTTCTCGGCGCTTGCCGCGAAAGCGATCGTGCACAGTGCAATCATCATGAAAACTAACTTTTTCATACGATAACAGTTTTAATTAAACTTCAAACGACGTCTCGCCTCGCCTTCCCTTGTAATTAAATATAAGGAAAAGGAGGTGAAACATTATCAATAACTCTCAAAATATGTGTTTCGGGTATATCATTCGGTCCAAAATCCACGGCGCAAAATTAACAACTCGAAAGATATTGGGCAAATTTAATCCAAACTTTAACTTTTGGGCTATCACAAACTCAACTTTGTTAGGATGCAACATTTTTTGACATATTTGATGGAAAAGATTAGGGAGATGGGCGTATTTGCCTGTATATATGCTGATTAAGAAAACGGCAGCCGAGAGATTCCGTCGTTGTTTTGTCGAGGAGAAAGATGTTAAATTTAACACTTGGTTTTTAACAAACATCAAAAACCCATCGAAAACAGTGGTATTGTTATAAAATACCCTAAAGTGTTGATTGAATACGGGATATTATTGTAAATATGTGCCGATATTGAGAAATATGTCTGGTTTTGAAGTGCAGCACAGAAACAGGCAAAACGATGGCCCGGCAAAAGCG
>CACZNP010000163.1 GCA_902782545.1 uncultured Bacteroidales bacterium | reverse complement strand
CCATTTGTCACAGCAAGCAACGAGGTGTTCATCAGCGTCACGCACACTTTTGGACTGGTGTGTATCGCCACCAACGAGCACCATCCCATCGGCATTGATGTGGAAAGGAGAGGAACCCGTGTGCTGCGAGTGCGAGACAAGTTCCTTGCTCCCGATGAGCAAAAATTCATCCCTGCCGACGATGTCGACGCGCACCTCATCGCATGGACGGCCAAAGAAGCCCTGTACAAGGTGGCGGCGACGCCGGGAATGAGTTTTCGCGATGACTTGAGACTCTTGCCTTTCAGAACACTCGCCGCCGGGCCGCTTTCCCTGCATGGCCAGTGTGCCGGCAAACAGTACAGCATACGCTCCATGGCATGGTACGGACACGTCATCACCCTGGCCTATGAAATTGGGAACGAATAATGGATTGTTGAAAATTAATAAATAAACATTGATATGAAACCGCGTATTCTTTTCACACTCGCTGCCCTGGCCTTTTGCGCTGCGACATGGGCATGCACAAACTTGCTGGTAGGTAAGAATGCCAGCGCCGATGGCTCGGCCTTGATCACTTATGCAGCCGACGCACACACCATCTATGGCGATTTGCAGTATCTGCCTGCTGCCGACCACAAACCGGGAGCCATGCGCTCCATCGATGACTGGGACACAGGTCTGCACCATGGGGAGATTCCCGAAGTGGCACACACCTATGCCGTGGTGGGAAACATGAATGAGCATCAACTCACCATCGCCGAGACAACCTACGGAGGCCGGCATGAACTCACCGACACCACCGCAGGGGCCATCATGGACTACGGCAGCCTCATCTATGTGACCCTGCAACGGGCACGCACTGCCCGCGAAGCCATTCAAGTGATGACCGACCTGGTCGAACGCTATGGCTACAACAGCGAGGGTGAGTCTTTTTCCATTGGCGACCCCAACGAAGTGTGGATCATGGATATGATTGGCAAGGGAGGAAAAGAAAAGGGTGCCGTGTGGGTGGCCGTGCGAATTCCCGATGACTGCATCGCCGGACATGCCAACCAGTCACGCATTTACCGCTTCCCTCTCAAGGACAAAAACAACTGCCTTTACTCAAAGGACGTCATTTCCTTTGCACGGCGCATGGGTTATTTCAATGGCAAAGATGCCGACTTTGAGTTCTCAACGGCCTATGCGCCCAGCGACTTCGGTTCGCTGCGTGGATGCGATGCCCGCGTGTGGAGTTACTTCAACCGGTTCAAATCGGGCATGGACGCTTATTTGCCCTTTATCCGCGGAAAGAAGGGAGCCGAGACGATGCCTTTGTATGTGAAGCCCGATCGGAAAATCAGCGTACGCGACTTGCAAGAAATGATGCGCGACCATTTTGAGGGCACACCCTTCGACATGACCAAAGACCCAGGCGCCACCAATTACTGGGGGGTTCCTTACCGCTGGCGCCCCATGGAGTTCAAGGTTGATGGAGAGACCTATAGCATGGAGCGTGCCATCGCCACACAACAAACGGGATGGGTCATGGTGGCGCAAATGCGCGCATGGATGCCCGATGCCGTGGGAGGGGTTCTCTGGTTTGGAGTGGATGACGCCAACACCGCGGTGTTTGTGCCCATGTACTGCTGCATGACCGAAGTCCCAGCCAGTTATGCCCGTGGGCAAGCCGACTTGTACACACTCAATTGGAACAGCGCCTTCTGGGTCAACAACTGGGTGGCCAACCAAGCCTATTCGCGCTACTCGCTGATGATTGACGATATCCGCAAAGTACAACGCGACCTTGAGGACAACTTCGAGAAACAGCAGCCTGGCATCGAGGCGCAGGCATTGGCCCTGCACAAAACCCAACCCACCGCTGCCGTGGAACTGCTCACCAACTACAGCATCAACGCCGGACAGGATGCCACCGCACGCTATCGCCAATTGGGCGAATACCTGTTTGTCAAGTACCTGGACGGCAATGTCAAGAAAGAAAAGGACGGGGAGTTTGAACGCAACGAAGCGGGCATGCCTGTGCAACCCACGTGGCCCGGATACACACAGGATTATTATGAAACCGTGGTTCATGGCAGTGGCGACCGACTCAAAGTCATAGAACCTGAAAAATAACCGACAATTACCCGTCAAGAATTAAACCCTGACGGGTTTTTTCTTGTCAAACGGGAAAAAATTGATGAAAATGAATCTGAAAACCATTACACTGACCCTTGTGCTGGCCATCACGGCATTGCTGCCTGCACAGGCACAAAATTTTGCCAACGAGCGACTCAATTACCAAATCATCTTCCAGTGGGGCATGATTTGGAAACATGCGGGCGACGCAACCTTGAGCATCAACAAAAAAGCCTCCGGCTATCAGGCCATGCTCACGGGCAAAACACGGTCGTGGGCCGACAAGGTGTATCCTGTGCGCGACACACTCAAGTGCACGCTCAACTCGCAGTTGCAACCCCTCAAATACGAGAAACTCACGCACGAGAAGAATTATTATGCGAGGGATGTGGTGGACTTCAGTTACAACTACAGTCACACCAGCGCCAAATGCTATCGATACCGCACGGAAAAACCCACTGAGACCATCGAACTGAGCGCCAAGTGCCAAGCCTACGACATGCTCAGCGTCTTCTACATGCTGCGCACCATCGACTACGATGCGCTGGTTCGCGACAAGGCAATCACCACGGTCATCTTCTCGGGCAAAGAGAAGGAATACCTCACCATCCGTTACAAGGGGCGCGAAAACATCAAACTTCGTGACGGCAGTCGTCGCGACGCTCATCGCATTTCTTTCAAGTTCACCCAGAAAAACGGCAAACGCTCCAGCGACGACCTCGACGCATGGATGAGTGCGGACAAAGACCGCATTCCACTGCAAATCGAAGGCAAACTCCCTGTGGGAAAAGTGAAGTGCTACTACACCAAGTGAACTTGATGAGACAACGTCTGTTATTAACACTTCACAACCATTTGTGTTAACAAGTGTTCAACGGGCAAAAAAACCATTACTTAGCCAAAAAACCAACGATTTTTGGCACAAAAACCTCGACCTACCATTAACCTACATTTGCAAATATGTGCCATTTGGTCGATACTTTTAACTCAAATTTAGAAACACCCCTAATTTATAGGGTAAATTAACTAAAATGACACATTTATTAATTGTTTAGTTCAGAAAAAGGCAGTAATTTAGCACCGCATTTTTCCATTGAAAAAGCATTGGATGAGAAAAGTAACTTTAAAACAGACAATACATTATTAGATTATGAAGAATCCAAATCTCAAGCCCGCTACCGGTAAACTTGGTATTATGGTAGTAGGACTTGGTGCCGTGAGCACCACTTTCATCACTGGCGTGCTGATGGCCCGCAAAGGTCTCACCAAGCCCGTTGGCTCCATGACACAGTATGACAAGATCCGCGTGGGTCGTGGCGCTGAAAAGAAGTATCTGCCCTACAACGAAATCGTTTCGCTGCCCGCTTTGGACGACATCGTGTTCGCAGCATGGGATGTGTATCCTGTCAATGCCTACGAAAGCGCTATTAACGCCGAGGTTCTCAAAGAAAAAGACATCGAGCCGGTGAAAGACGAACTCATCGCCATCAAACCGCTCAAAGCCGCATTTGACAAAGACTATGCAAAGCGACTCGACGGCGACAACGTCAAGCAATGCAAAAACCGTTGGGACATGGCCGAGCAAGTGCGCGAAGACATCCGTAACTTCAAGAAAGAAACCGGTGTAGACCGCGTGGTTGTGCTCTGGGCCGCCTCGACCGAGATCTACGTGGCTCCCGACATGAAATACCATGGCACTCTCGCTGCGCTGGAGCAAGCCATGAAAGACGATGTGAAAGAGAAAGTCGCTCCGTCGATGTGCTATGCCTATGCAGCACTGATGGAGGATGCTCCCTTTGTGATGGGTGCTCCCAACACCACCGTCGACATCCCCGCCATGTGGGAACTCGCCGAGAAGACACAACTGCCCATTGCCGGCAAAGACTTCAAAACAGGCCAAACCCTGGTGAAGAGCGGTTTCGCCCCCATCATTGGCACTCGCATGCTCGGACTCAGCGGCTGGTTCTCAACCAACATCCTGGGCAACCGCGACGGACTGGTGCTCGATGAGCCCGCCAACTTCCGCACCAAGGAAGTGAGCAAACTGTCCACATTGGAGTCAATCTTGGTGGCCGAAGACCAACCCGACCTCTACAGCAACTACTTCCACAAAGTGCGCATCAACTACT
>CACZNP010000162.1 GCA_902782545.1 uncultured Bacteroidales bacterium | reverse complement strand
TCGTCCATATCCTCGGCCTGTTCACGCATTGCCTTGATACAGTCGGGCATGGACATGTTCTCGTTCACCACAATCATCTCGGTACTCATGTGACCACCGGCAGTGTCTTCGTCGTACTGCAACAAATCAACGATATCCCCCGCCTGCTCCACATCATCAATGCGCTTGATCACGTCCTCACGGTCCTCTTCATCGAGTTCCTGAATCACGTCCACAGCATCGTTGGCATCCATCTGCTCAAGTTGGCGGGCCAAGTCCTCGTGTGGCATGAGTTCGAGCAGGTCGCCACGTTCGTCCTCATCAAGTTCGACCAGTACATCGGCAGCAGTCTCCTCGTCGAGCAGTTTCATGATGAACAATGCCTCATCAGGGTCAAGGTCCGAAATCAACTCTGCGATATCGGCAGGGTGCATGTCCTGGATCTGTTCCAGCACTTGCGCTTCGTCCTTGTTCTCGATGAGTTCGTTCAACTGGTCAAGATATTCTTTGGTATACTCTTTCATCGTTGCTGTCAGTTGTGGCTTTGTGCCTCGTTTATGATATTGGTCAAATGGATGAACTCTTTCACACTCAGTTGTTCAGGCCGCTTGTTGAAGATATCGTCGGCAGGCATCGCGGTGTCGGGCGGCAACAGTCCACGCAAGGAGTTTCGCAAGGTTTTGCGGCGCTGGCCAAAGGCAGTTTTCACCACAGTTTTCATGAGCCGTTCATCACAGTCCAAATGGGTCACTGCATTACGTGTGAGCCTGATGACACCGCTCTTGACTTTGGGCGGGGGATTAAACACATGCTCATCGACGGTGAACAAATACTCCACATCGTACCAGGCCTGAAGCAATACCGACAAGATGCCGTAGGTCTTGCTCCCAGGACCGGCAGCGATGCGTTGCGCCACCTCACGCTGCAACATTCCGCTGCAACAAGTCACCTGATCTTTGTAATCGAGCACCTTGAAGAATATTTGCGACGAGATATTGTAGGGATAGTTGCCAATGATGCAGAAAGGCTTGTCGCCATAAAGATCGTGCAAATCGAGGCGCAGAAAGTCGGCCTCGATGATACGCCCTTCAAGCGCCGAAAAGTTGCGTTGCAAATAGGCCACACTGTCACGGTCCAGTTCCACCACACGCAGGTCATGACCAGCCTCAAGCAGGAATTCGGTGAGCACACCCATGCCTGGCCCCACCTCAAGCACTGGCAAATGCTTGTGGGCGTCAAGGGTGGCCGCGATGCGTTCGGCGATGGACAAGTCGGTGAGGAAATGCTGCCCCAGCGACTTTTTTGCTCTTACTTTCTGCATTTTTGCGGATTTATGATTAACTTTGCCTATTCCAAATGGCAAAGTTAAGAAAAAATCGTGAAAAAAGTTGTTTCGGCACTGTTGAAATATGGCATTCCCATTGCAATCAGCGTTGGGCTGGCATGGTTCCTCTATAAAAACGTGGATTTGGATGCCATCAAGACCAGCCTGCGCCAGGATGTGAACTATTGGTGGTTTGTTCCGGTGATCCTGATCAACATCCTCAGTCACGTGTTCCGGGCCATGCGCTGGCGCTTGCAACTGCGGGCCATCGACGTGCATCCGCCACTGCTCGCTTTGGTCAACAGCATCTTCGGCACCTACTTCGTCAACCTGCTCTTCCCCCGTTTGGGCGAACTGTGGCGCACGGGCTACATTGCCCGTCGCGAGAATGCGTCGTTCTCAAAGGTGCTGGGCTCAATGGTGGGCGACCGTCTGAGCGACACCGTGACCGTGCTGTTGCTCACAGTGATAACTTTTTTTCTGGCACAAGACGCTTTCCTCAAGTTCCTGGGACAAAACGACACCAGCCAAAACGCCTGGGTGATGGCTGGAGGGGTGGTGCTGTGCCTGAGCGGTCTGGCCGCATTGGTGTGGATTTACCGCAGCACCAGCACAAACACGATTATCGCCAAAGTGCGGGGCATCGTCCAAGATTTGTGGCAAGGACTCACCACCATCGCCCGCATGGACGGCAAGTGGTGGTTCCTGCTCTACACCCTGCTCATTTGGGGATGCTATTACACACAACTCTACATTGCCTCTTGGGCTTTCTCCTTTACACAGGATTTGGGCGCGCTGGCGGTTTTGGTGCTGTTTGTGCTCAGTTCCATTGGCATGGCTGTGCCTTCAAACGGCGGTTTGGGTCCATGGCAGTTTGCCATCATCTTTGGCCTTTCGCTTTATGGAGTGGGGGCTTTCCCGCCGACCACCCCTTACGACGCTCAGGCTTCGGCATTCTCGTGGCTGGTGTGGGGTGTTCAGCAGTTGTTGATCATTGTTCTGGGCATCTTTGCTTTCGCCTGCATTGCCTTTGAGAAGAAAACGTCACAACCATAGTGGCAATGTCGCGGTTCAAATCATTTTCCAAATGGATTGGCACGCCGGTTGCTGCCATGTTTTTGCTGGTGAACCTTGTCACAAACAGCACCACACTCCACGACTATCACACGACGCTGTCGGTGCTGCTCGTTGTAGCGGTATCGGCACTGGTGGCCACGGCTGAGTTGGCCTTGTACCATTTGCTGCGCAAGGCGCGCCTGCACAAGGTGTTTCTGGTAGTGATGGTGGCCCTGCATGTGGTGGTGATGGTTACCGATGCTTTCCTGATCAAGCAGTTTGGCTTTATATTTGACAACCATGCGATGTATATCCTTGCCGCCACCGACCGCGCTGAGATACATTCATTTTTGTCGACCTATCTTTCGGTGCCTGTGGCTGCAGGCATTGTGCTCGCACTGGTGGCCATGCTGTGGCTCTTGTGGTGGCTGGCGCGTTTTTTGGCGCGTAGACGATGGTTCGCTTTGGCCTATTGCGCACTTCTGGCATTGGGAGTGGTGGCATCGGGCGCGATCGCAACAAATTTCCTGTTTAGGCACAATGGCATGGGGTTGCATCTGCGTGAGACGCATGCCTTCTCCCGGGTGGGCCATGCTTGCAAGGCAATGAACGACCGGCTGAACGAATTTGTGGCACTGCGCGAGGTCAACCGACATGTCACCGCCACGCTGCGTCAACAGGAGCACACTCCCTCGGTGGTGCTGATCATCGGGGAGAGTTTCAGTGTTTACCACTCATCGCTTTATGGCTACCGCAAACCCACCAACCCCCGGTTGGGGGCCCGTCAGGCCGATGGCTCGCTTGTCGTGTTCGACGATGCAGTTTCCCAGGCCGATTTCACCGATGCGGCCATGTGCTCAATTTTCACGCTCACCGAGCCCGGCGATCCATGGTGGTCGGCTCCGTTGTTTCCAGTGGTGTTTCGTACTGCGGGATTTGCCACGCAATTGGTCGACAATCAATATGAAATCGGGGGTGGGCTGAACTCATTCTTTTATGATGCCCAATTGTCGCAACTCATGTTCGACCGCCGCAACGAACATCGTTTCAATCCCGACGATGCCGCATTGGCAGCCATCAGTGTCGCCGACAGCATGCAATTGGTGGTCATCCATCTCACGGGCCAGCATTTCACTTATGCCGAGCATTACACCCAAGGGTTTGCCCGGTTCAAGCCGTCGGATTACAAGGGGTTGACACAAAGCCAATGTGCCATAGCCGCACACTACGACAACGCCACGCTCTATAACGACTATGTGGTGGATGAGATCATCCGGAAGTTCGAGGACAAGGATTGCATGGTGGTCTATGTTTCCGACCATGGCGAGGAAATCTTCGAGGTGGACGACTTCATGGGGCATGGCAATGCATCGCTCCGGCCCGATCCGTCCTATCAACTGAGGGTGCCCTTCATGGTGTGGATGTCACCCAAATTCATGGCAATGCACAGCCAAGTGGCGACAAGGGTCAAAGCCGCTGTCCACTGGCCGGTCATCACCGACGATTTACCTCATTTCCTGCTCGATGTGGCCGGTATCGAGAACGACCACTTCAATCCTCGCCATAGCATTGTCAGCGAACGTTACGACCCATCCAAGCCGCGCATTGTGCGCAACGGTGCCGACTATAACGAACTCAAGAAACTCCCTCATGTGGCACCTCGCTATTAGGCGACTGCCAAAAAGCGTGAAGCGCATGCTTTTTTGTTGGGAATGCGGTGTGCGATTGGAAACAATTCATTACCTTTGCGATAAGAATCAAGAAAACAATCATTGAAGATGGATGATAATTTTGACGACTATTTCATGACCGACAATGAGGCCAACGAGCCGGCCCCACACGTCGAGACACCGCAAGAACGCGAGGATCGCGAGATTGAGGAATCCACCATACGCCGAAGGCACAACTCTTTGCGAATCGTGTTGCTGGCGCTCATCGTGCTGCTGTGCACATTCCTCTGCTGGTCGGTGTGGCAGCATTACTTCCATCCCTATTCCATCAGCCAAGAGAAAGGCTGGCTCATGCATGTGAGCAACCAAGGCACAATCTTCAAAACCTACGAGGGTGAGATGCTCTCGCGCAAATTCATCGAAGACACGGTACTCGTGTATCAGAGTGATTTCTTCTTCTCCATGGTCAACGACAGCGTGGCCAGTGAGGCCAAGCGATGGGAAAGCAACGGAAAACGCGTGATCATCACCTATGAACAATACAAGGGTGTTGTACCCTGGAGAGGGAACACCACACGCATAGCCACCAAAATTGAACTGGACACCGACCGACAAGACGATGTGCGCGAGGTGGAGAACGAAAACCTCTGAGCGTTCTCAGGCAGAATGTATTCCTAATGATTGGTGTCGCGCTTGAGGCGATGCCGCATCGTCAAAGCCACCACCAATGCCGTGAGCGCACCCACTGCGGCCAGCAGAAATGCCACCATCACCATGTCGGTCCACACCACTTGCACCGGATAGGCGGCCACAATCATGCTCGCAGGATCGCCCTGCAACTTGAGCCAACCAAACTGTTGCTGCCCCAAGCACAACAACAATCCCAACACGATGCCCAGCACCGCGCCCACGAGCGTGATGAGCCAACTCTGAGCGACAAAGATGCGCGAAATCATTGGTTCGGTGGCTCCCAGGCTTCGCAGTGTGTCGATGCTCTCATCCTTTTCAATGATGAGGAGCGAGAGCGTGCTGATGACGTTGAATGTGGCGATAATCAAGATAAATCCCAACAACAGAAATGCCATCCACTTCTCGATATTGACCATTCGGTAGGCGGTCGCCTGCTGCATGAGACGGTCGCGGACGGTATAGGATGGACCCAACGCGCGCTCCACGGCACGCAGCACGGCGGTTTCGCTGGCACCGGGCGATAGGCGCAACTCAATCTGTGTGGCTTCTCCCTCGCAGTCAAACAAATGGCGAGCCACATCCAGCGGCACATACATCAAGTCGGCATCGTAACTGTTTTGCTGTAACTGAAAAACCCCTCCCACAAAGAGCGAGTCGGTACGGAAAGCGCCCATGGGGTTCGCCAGGTTTACCCTACCATGCCTCTGCGGTGCATACAGTTGAACCATGCGCAGATATCCCGGACGCACATGCAACTGTAACGCCGGGCCCACGCCAGCCACTGCATAGGTCGACACCGCATCGTGCAATGCCCACGCCCCGTCCACCATGAGCGTATCGATGGCACTCATGTGGTTGTAGTCATCGGGTACGCCCTTGAGGCGCAAGGGCATCTGATAATCGGCAAAGATGGCCAAGGCATGGTCCTCGACAACGGGGACAGCACGCTCAACGCCATCAATGGCGGTAACTGCTGCCATGACGCTGTCGGGGTGGACAATGGTCTTTCCCACTGAGGCGGTGATAGCCACCTGCGGATCAAGCATCGCCAACCGCCCCATGATGAGCCCCCTGAAGCCGTTGAACACGCTCAACACGCACACCAGCGCAGCGGTGGCGACAACCACGCCGCACACCGACACGATTGAGATGATGTTCACAGCATTGTGGGCCTTTTTCGACACCAAATACCGAAGCGCTATTTTCAGTGGCAGTGACACTTATTACAACCTGTGTTATTGCTTGTCGGGATGCAGCAAACTGTCAATGTGCTCGATGTAGTCGAGCGAGTCATCGAGGAAGAAGGTCAGTTCGGGGGTGCGCCGCAACTGATATCGTGTGCGCTGGGCCAACTCGGCCCTAACGGCTCGCACGTTGGCATTGATGTTTTTGAGCAACTCCTCGCCACGCTCACTGGGAAACACGCTCAAGCGCACACGGGCCACGCTCAGGTCGGACGACACACGCACCGAACTCACGCTGATGATCACACCATGCGTCTTGGCAGTCTCCAGCCTGAAAATCTCGCTCAATTCCTTTTGCACCAGCCGGGAAATCTTTTCAAGTCTTGTGGATTGCATATTACAATTGATTCGTTAATTCCTTTTGTTTATTTTTTACGCAGGATGGTAAGACCGTCGCGAAGAGGCAAAATCACCACCTCCACCCGCGGGTCACCGGCCACTCGGTCGTTGAAGCGGCTGATACCAGCCGTCATGGCATCGTGGTGGAGTTGGCCATCGGACAATTTGCCACCCCACAACGTGTTGTCGACAATGATGAAGCCGCCAGAACGCACATGGGGAAACACCAAGTCGTAATAATCCTCATATTGCCGCTTGTTGGCATCGACAAACACCAAGTCCCACGGCTCGGTGCTCAATGCGGGCACCAACTGGCGGGCATCACCAATGTGAAGCACGATGCGACTCGCCACAGGCGATTGGGACAGATGCTCCTTGATGAACTCCTCCATCTCGTCGTCTTTCTCAATGGTGTGGACAACGGCTTCGGGATCAAGCAAACCCTCGGCAAGACATTGCGCCGAGTATCCACTGTAGGTTCCCAACTCCAGCACCCGGCGGGGCGCTATCATGCGCACCAACATCTTGAGCACACGGCCTTGCAGATGCCCCGAGCACATGTGAGGATACAGCAAACGGACATGGGTGTCGCGGTCCAGCGCAGCAAGGTGTGCCGGCTCGGCATCGATGTGCCCCAAGATGTATTGCTCTTGCTGCTCAGTCATTGGGATGGCGCTCAATGAGCCACTCCACGGCCCGACGGTAACTGTCCAACCCGTAACCGGCTATCACCGCCACACACGCATCCTTGATCATCGACACCCGTCGATAGGGCTCACGGCTTTGGACATCGCTGATGTGAACTTCAACAACGGGGGCGGTGATGGCACGGATGGCATCGGCAATGGCGATTGATGTGTGCGTGTAAGCGCCGGCGTTGAGCACAATGCCGTCCACGTCAAAGCCCACACGTTGCAGTTCGTCGATGATGTCACCCTCATGATTGCTCTGATAGGTGACAAAACTCACGTCGGGAAATTGGCTCACCAGGCCGCACAGATACTCATCCATCGACATGTGTCCATAGATTTCGGGTTCGCGGCGGCCCACCAAGTTAAGGTTCGGGCCATTGATGACAGCAATTTTCATTTCCCGTCTCGCATCAGTTTTTTCACTTGTACACCAAGGCCATATTATCCACCCACAGGGTCATGCCGATGGTGCCGATATAAGCCGTTCCGCAACCGCTCGAAGCCATCACCAGCATGTGGGTGGGGGTGGCGTTGGCATCGTCCCATTGCTCCTCGATCACAGGCACCATCTTGCCCTTGCTGTTGCGGGCATAGTAGGACTTTTCTTTCGGGATGAGTCCCTGATAACTTTGGAAACCGGGTTGCTTGCTGATATCACCATACTTGATGGGAATGCGGAAACCATTCACCCAACTGGGGGTCGTGGCGCCGAAACGCATGCGGCCAGTGCCCACACGAGCGGCATGAATGTTGCCCTTGCTGTCTTCCCAACGGCGCTGCAACAAGATGAACACCTCGGCAAAATCGCGGCCGCGGACCGTCTTCTTGGAACCGAAACCGGACGACTGGGTGCGGTCGCCGAGCGGAGCATTGAGTTTGTAGTCAAATTGCAGGAAGTCGGGACGGCCGGTGAAAGGCACGCCCATCTCCATCTTGCTGTAAGGGCTCTTGGTGCTCGTCAATGGCTCCATCATCTTCCCCAGGAAAATAGTGCCACTCACCAACACATCCATATTGATGATGCCGATGGCCTTGACATGCTCGAGCATCGTGGTCAACTTCACGCACTTGCCATTGCCGTGGGTGTCGGGGAACACAGCATTGCTGGTCTTCACCACACCCATCACCTTGGCGTAAACGTTCGATGACGCCCAGGGCGAAGCCGTGTTCACATAGGCCTTTGCGCCTTCAATTGTCTTGGTGGGACCGATGGCATACACGGTCTTGGTCTGACCACCAATCACACCCGACTCCTTGATGTGGCGGGTCACCCACTGGTCAAAATGCCCGTAACTGATAGGCACCACCTTCTCGGCGGCCACCGACACACTCATCAGGGCCCAAAGACCCATTGTCAAAAGTATCTTTTTCATTGAACTGTGATTTATTCAGTGCGGCAAAGTTACGATTTTCCTGCACTTTGACAAAGAAAAATGGGCAAAACCGCTATCTTTGCGGCACAACAGGACACCCGTGCGTTTTTTTACACCTTACAAATGTAATTTTTCAGGCAACGCGTGCGTCTAATAATAAAACAACCACATCTTCACAGGCAAAACAATGAAGACCGACGAAAAAGACTTTGAGCAACTGGTCAGGCAACACAAGAACACCATCTACACTGTGTGCTACATGTTCTCGCAGGACAATGACGAGGTGAACGACATGTTCCAGGACACGCTCATCAACATGTGGCAAGGACTGCAATCCTTCAAAGGAAACAGCAGCATCTCAACATGGATTTGGCGGGTTGCTCTCAACACCTGCATCTCGCACGAGCGAAAAAAGAAAAGACGGGCAACCCTGCCCCTGACAATGGATATCGACCTGTTTGCCGACAACGACAGCGACACTCAGCAGGTGAAGTTGCTGCGGGAACGAATCAGCCAGTTACAACCTTTCGACCGGGCCATCGTGTTGTTATGGCTCGAAAACATCAGTTACGATGAGATTGCTGCCATCGTGGGCATTTCGCCCAAGAATGTAGGGGTAAGACTCTACCGCATCCGGCAACAACTCAAGCAAATGTCAAACAACTAAACACACTTTGATCATGAACGACAACACATTCCATAACAATGACTTCGACCAACTTCGCGAGCAAATGTCGATCCTTAAGCAAAAACTCAACCAGCAGGAAATCGTCAACGAGAGGTTGCTGCGCAAATCCATGTCCAGCCGTTTCTCGTGGATCAAGAATTACGTCTGGGGACAAATCATTCTCGTGCCTTTCCTGCTCATCATACTCTTCTTCGGGCACAAGGCCATGGGATTGTCGTGGTGGCTCTACGCATTCATGGCGGTCATGCTGGTGGGCGATGTCACCGTCGACTACTGGATCAACCGCATCCCCAAAGCCGAACTCATGAATAACGACCTGCTGCAAGTGGGCGAGCATCTGGCACGCATGAAACGCTATCGCGCCATAGCCTTCTGCATTGCAATCCTCATGGTCATCATTTGGGTCATCTGGCTTGTGCTTGAACTGCTACGCGTGTCACAGACGGCTGAGCCACAATCGTTTTTGCAAGGTGTGGCCAGCGGAGGACTAATTGGCGCCGTTATCGGAGGCGTTATCGGACTGGGCATTGCCATCCTCGTCTTCCGCAAGATGCAAAAAACCAACGACGACATCATCGACCAAATCGACGCCCTGCGACAAGAGTGACAGCACCCCCACCGGTAGATAGGAGAGCCCAACCCTCCCTCTCCTCCGCCGCGCTGCGGCACTCCCTCTCGGGCAGAGGAGGAACTCGGCTCGCGCCATTGGTCTCATGCAGAGGAGGAACTTAATTCTCCCTCTTTGCAAGAGGGAGTGGCGCGAAGCGACGAGGGAGTATGACAACCATCAGGCACTGCACACACTCCTCCTTTTGCTCCCTCTCCTCCGCCGCGTTGCGGCACCTCAT